>DAONFN010000099.1:1966-7100 GCA_035403625.1 Bacteroidales bacterium | reverse complement strand
GACTGGAGACTGCGGACTGCCGACTGGAGACTGCGGACTGCCGACTGGAGACTGCCGACTGAAGACTGGAGACTGGAGACTGGAGACTTACTAATCAGAATACCATGATCGAACGGGTTAAACAGCTAATGGCTGAGATTGAATCGCTGAAGGCCGGGAGTGCGGCCGAGGCCGAAGATCTCCGGCTGAAGTACCTCAGCAAGAAGGGGCTGATCCCTTCGATGTTCGAGGAGTTCAAGGAGGTGGAACCGGCGCTCAAGCGGGAGGTCGGCCGGATGCTGAACGACCTGAAGAACCTGGCCCAGGAAAAGATCGGAGAGTTGCGGTCGGGTTTTGAAGCTAAAACCGCCGGGCCGGTCGCCGACAGCGACCTGACCCGCCCGGCGGAACTTTTCCGGCCCGGGACCCGTCACCCGCTTTCGGTTACCCGCAACCGTATCACCGAGATCTTCAGCCACATTGGGTTTACCGTGGCTGAAGGACCGGAAATCGAGGACGACTGGCACAACTTCGGCGCGCTCAACTTCGCCGACGACCATCCTGCCCGCGACATGCAGGATACCTTCTTTATCTCCACCCGGCCTGATATCCTGCTCCGCACTCACACTTCCTCCGTCCAGATCCGGACGATGGAGAAGACACAACCCCCGATCCGGATGATCTTCCCCGGCCGGGTGTTCCGCAACGAAGCCATCTCGGCCCGTGCCCACTGCATCTTCCACCAGGTGGAAGGACTGTATATCGACCGCGATGTCTCCTTCGCCGACCTCAAGCAGACCCTGATGTATTTTGCGAAGGAGATGTTCGGCGAATCAACCCGGATCCGCCTGCGCCCCTCCTACTTCCCGTTCACCGAGCCTTCGGGCGAAATGGATGTCAGTTGCAACATCTGCGGCGGCTCCGGATGCAACATCTGCAAGTATACGGGTTGGGTCGAGATCCTGGGCTGCGGAATGGTCGATCCCGCCGTTCTCGAAAATTGCGGAATTGACTCATCCGTTTATACCGGCTTCGCTTTCGGCATGGGCATCGAACGCATCACCATGCTCAAGTACCAGATCCGCGACCTGAGGCTCTTTTTCGAGAACGATGTGCGGTTCCTCCGGCAGTTCACCGGCGCTATCTAAATGTGCTGATGTGCTGATGTGCTGATGTGCAATTCATGAATGACCGGGGCCTTCTCCCATTAGAGTTTATTCTTCCTCAATAGTTTTACCAGCAGCCAAAAACCCAGCAGTCCGGCCAGGACGAAAACCACTGCGCCGATCGGCCGGGTTTGTTCCCACTGCGAGATAATGGAGGCGCCGATGATCAGTGCTGCCAGCACGATCGCAATGGATACCCGGGTACTCGAAGTGTCGAGATGCTCGCTGAGCGGTTCCAGTCCCCGTACTTCGATCTGGGTTTTAAATCTCCCCTCTTTAATTTTGAAGATGATCTCGTTCAGGTCGGAAGGCAGTTCCTTCACCAGCCGGAGGTATTCGCGGATAGATTCGAACGCCTCCATGGCGATCCGCTTCGGGTCGTACTGCTTTGCGATCAGTTCGGCCGCGTAAGGCTGCATTTCACTTGCGAAATCGATTCCCGGATAGAGCGTCACGGCCACACTTTCAATCGCCATCAACGCTTTCACCAGCAGGTAGATCCCGGGAGGAATTCGCAGGCCATAGTGGACCAGGATATCGACCGATTCGTTCATCACCCGGCCGAAATCCATCTCCTTAATTGTCAGATGTTTATATCGGGCCAACATATCTCCGATCTGGTATTCCAGCTCCCGGTACCGGCTGCTGTTCCGTTTGCCCGAGGCGAGCAGCAGGGCTTCGGTCATCTCGTGCGCGTCCCTCCCGAGATAGCCCAGCACGTACTTCCCCAGGAACTGGAGTTGTTCGGGCCGCAGAGATCCCATCATACCGAAGTCGATGAAGGAGATCACCCCGTCGTCGAGGATGAACATATTGCCCGGATGCGGGTCGGCATGGAAAAACCCGTGTGTGAAGATCTGGTCGAAAACCAGGCGCATGCCTTTACGCGCCAGCTCCTTTGTATCATGGCCTGCCTGCAGCAGGCCGGCCAGGTCACTGACTTTCGTTCCCCGGATGAATTCCTCGACGAGCAGCCGTTGGGTGGTGTACTGGGCATAGACCCGGGGGATCCGGATGTCGGGGTTGTCTTTGAAACAATAGCTGAACCGGATGATGTTGGCTGCTTCGTTATGAAAATCGAGTTCCTTCCGGATGGTCCTGCCGAATTCTTTCACCACGCCTGTCAGGTTAATGGCTTCCATTTCGGGGTTATGCCGTTGGATCCGGGCGGCGAAGAAATTCATCAGATGGAGGTCGAGTTCGATCTTTTTATCGATCCCGGGCCGCTGGACTTTGATGCATACCTCCTCTCCGTTGAGGAGGATGGCCCGGTATGTCTGGGCGATGGAAGCGGATGCCAGCCGTCGTGTATCGAATTCACGGAAGAGTTCGCCTACCGGGCGTCCCAGCTCCTTTTCGATTTCGCGGATGGCGAGATCGTCGGGCATCGGCTGGGCCTCATCCTGAAGTTTCCGAAGCTGGATCTGGAGTTCCTCCGGTACGATATCGGGACGGTCGGCGAGGATCTGACCGAACTTGATGAAGGTGGGACCCAGTTCCTCCACCGCCATCCGGATCCGTTCCCACTGGTCGTATTTCTCCAGCCTCGCCATCCTTTTACGGGTGACAAGGTACCGGCCCAATCCTGAGGAGGTGAGCCATTCGCTCAGTCCGTACTTGACTACAATACCCGTAATCTCGCGGGCACGGCCTATCTCATGGACGGCGAGTCCGATCCTGGAAAGTTTCATGGCGGCAGGGTTGCCCCTTTGCAGGGATTATTTGGCTGCAGGCTTCGCTTTCTTCACCACTTTAGGTACTTTCTTCGGACGGGCCGGGGCTTTGCCGGCTGATTCGAGCTTCTTGATCCTGGCTTCAAGCTTTTTGAGGTCCTCCTGGGAGGGGATCTCCATCTTTTTAAGTGTGGCTTTCACCAATGCCTGGAGTTCTTTCTCGAGGTTATGGCGGGTTTCGTCCGATTTTTCGACCAGGTAGTCATACAGCTTTTTCGCTTCTTCGCGGTTCAGCTTGTTCTCCTTAGCCAGGTCTTTGGCTGCCTGGGCCAGTTTTTCCGCGTTCATGAACGCGACGTCGAGCCCTTTGTCGATGCTCTTTTTAATGTCTTCGAACATGGTTTCGTCTCCTATTTTTTCATGGGTAAGAACGTGCTTTTTGATTCTTTCAGGATATTCATCAGGTGAATTTCCAGGTCGGGCAGCAGCATATCGAACCGCCGGATCGTTTCGAACCGGATCTCAAAGGCCGTCAATACATTCTGGATGCCCCGGATTTTAGTCAGCAGTTTTTCTTTCTGCGTTTTTTTCATGGGGCCTTCGGCCAGAAGGAGGAAATCGGTTTGTTTCAGGTCGGGAACGAGAAACGATTCTTCTCCACGGTTGCCAAGCATGTAATACGAGGTAAACTTGTCTTCGTCGCGGTAAAAATAAAAGGAGAACCCCTGAAAGTCATCCATCTTGACGAACTCCAGTTCCATCTCGCGATTCAGGAGGAAGGAAAGACGGAAGTCCCTGAGGTGGCAGGAGATGCCGAAGAGGTTAAACTGGGGTGGTCCTGGTCTCGCTTCGAGCAGCACTCGTTTAGGCATGGCAGTTCTTCGTTAGTTCCAAACAAAGATAGCCAATTGCGGGTCAAAGGTCAAGACCTTCGCTGCTAATTTTCAGCCAGCCCTTTTCGGCCGCATTCCGTTCGGCCCCTTTGATGGAGAAATCCTGTCCGCGGGCGATGGGTTCGCCGCCGACGGAAAGTTCGACGATATACTGTTTCCGGAATCCCGATCCGACCTCTTCGACCACCTGGAAATGTGCTTGTTTCTTATGTTGCTGGCTCCATTCGATGATCTTGCTCTTATGGTTCACCTCCTGGTTCACCAGATCATCGAGATTGAAGTACCGGGCGATGATGCGGTCGAGGATGATACGTTTGGTGAAATCATAGCCCCGGTCGAGGTAAACGGCCCCGATGAGGGCTTCGAGTGCGTCGCCTTTGAGGGAGCGGAAGGTTCCCGAACCCGAGGTATCGTGCTGGACCAGCTGGTCGATGGCCATTTTCTGGGAGATCTTGCCGAGCATGACCCGGCTGACGATCTTCGAGCGCATTTCGGTAAGGAATCCTTCGTCGCGGGTGGGAAAGGTTTTAAAGAGGAAATCGGCCACCACGGCATCCAGGATAGCGTCGCCCAGAAATTCGAGCCGTTCATTGTTGATGCGGATACCGCTACCCGCCTCCTGGGTTGCCGACCGGTGGAGGAAGGCCAGGTGGTAGAGATGAATGTTGCGTGGGGAATACCCCAGGATACTTCGGATTGCCAGTCTGAGCCGCCTGTCGCCTTGACCGGCAGAATTATTCCGGGCCCAGGGCCAGATCTTCAATTCCTTCTATCCCTTAAACTTGGTGAAGATGATGGAGGCATTATGGCCGCCAAAACCAAAGGTGTTGCTAAGCGCGTAGTTGACCACCCTTTTCTGGGCCTTGTTAAAGGTGAAGTTCAGGGGGGCGATTTCAGGATCGTCGGTAAAGTGGTTGATAGTTGGCGGGACAATGTCGTTTTTCACGGCCAGCAGGGTGGCGATCGATTCGATGGCTCCTGCGGCACCCAGCAGGTGACCGGTCATCGATTTGGTCGAGTTGATGTTGATCGTGTAGGCGTGCTCTCCGAAAAGGCTCACGATGGCTTTGGGTTCTGCAATATCGCCGGCCGGGGTGGAGGTGCCGTGGGTATTGATATGATCGATGGCTTCTTTGGGAATGCCGGCATCGGTCAAAGCATCGGTCATGGACAGAATGGCACCCAGTCCGTCGGGATGCGGGGCGGTCATATGGTAGGCGTCGGCTGAAAGTCCGCCGCCCACGATTTCACCGTAGATCTTGGCGCCGCGAGCCAGGGCGTGGCCCAGTTCTTCGAAGATGAGAGCACCTGCGCCTTCGCCCATCACAAATCCGTCGCGGTCTTTATCAAACGGGCGGGAGGCAGTGAGAAAGTCATCATTGCGGGTGGACATAGCATGCAAAGCATTGAAACCACCGCAGCC
>DAONFN010000099.1:0-1956 GCA_035403625.1 Bacteroidales bacterium | reverse complement strand
CTGGGGAAAGCCGATCTCTTCGTTGCCGGCGGTTCCGAAGCAGCCGACCGGGGTAATGGCTGCTTCGGAACCGCCGGCAACGAAGAGATCGGCTTTCCCCAGACGGATGTAGTTAAATGCATCTACCAGGGCATTGGCGGAGGAGGCACAGGCCGAAACCGTGGCGAAGTTGGGGCCATGGAAGTTGTACTTCATTGAAATATGCCCGGCGGTAATATCGGAGATCATTTTAGGGATGAAGAACGGGTTGAAACGGGGGGTCCCGTCGCCCTGGCAGAATGCCGCCACTTCTGAATAGAAGGTTTCAAGTCCCCCGATCCCTGATGCCCATATAACACCGACCCTGTCGACATTCACATTGGATGGATCGATTCCGGCGTCGGTTACGGCCTGGTCGGCACAAACGATCCCGAAATGGGAGCAGCGGTCGTACTTCCGTACTTCCTTGCGATCGAAGTATGCTTCCGGATCGAAGTTCTTTACCTCGCAGGCAAACCGCGTCTTGAATTTCGACGCATCGAATCGGGTGATAGGACCGGCACCATTGACGCCGGCCAGCAGGTTGTTCCAGTAATCATTCACCGTATTGCCTATTGGTGTCAGCGCACCAAGCCCGGTAACGACAACTCGCCTTAATTCCACTGGTTACAATTTTAGGTTTATGCTTAAATGGATAACCCCGCAATGTGCGGGGTTAAATTTCTTCAGGAGTGATCAGAGAACACATCCGGAATAGATTGACTGTTCCGGCCGGTTTACTTCGTATTGTTCTCGATGTAAGCTATGGCTTCTCCAACTGTGCTGATTTTTTCAGCCTGATCATCAGGGATGGCAATATCGAATTCCTTTTCGAATTCCATGATCAGTTCAACAGTGTCGAGAGAGTCAGCGCCAAGATCATTGGTGAAGCTGGCTTCGGGTGTCACTTCATTTTCATCAACACCAAGCTTATCAACAATGATAGCTTTCACTTTTGCGGCAATGTCAGACATGTTAATGATTTTTGGGTTAAAAACGGATGCAAAGAAAAGAATATTCTTCCATCCAGCCAACATTATTTAAGATTTTTTAACAATTCAAAAAACCAGGTCATTGATCCTGTGCACTTTAACAAAAATGTAAGGGTGAGCAGAGAGGGAGTCTCATTTCTTTTTCATTTTACTATCAATTGTTTATGATGCGATAGCGTTAGGTTTTATATCTTTGCATTTCTTCAATTTCGACCCCATGCCCCGACTGGCTCTTTTCGCATCCGGCAACGGCTCAAACGCACAGCGCATCGTGGAATATGTTACCGGCCATCCCTCGGTTTCGGTAGAAATTATCCTGTGCAACCATCCCGGCGCCTATGTGCTGACCCGTGCCGAAAATCTGGGTGTTCCGGCTATCCTGTTTGACCGGGAAACCTTTTACGGCACCGACTATATTCCCCGGCTGCTGGCCGACAATCAGATCGATTTCGTGGTGCTGGCAGGCTTTCTATGGTTGAT
Source organism: Bacteroidales bacterium (assembly GCA_035403625.1). Lineage (GTDB taxonomy): Bacteria > Bacteroidota > Bacteroidia > Bacteroidales > FEN-979 > CAIVAT01. The sequence goes on along the minus strand of DAONFN010000099.1, from coordinate 466 downwards.
CCCTCCGGAAATCCTGCAGGCCTTTCCCGGCCGTATCGTCAACATCCACCCGGCGCTGTTGCCGAAGTATGGTGGTAAGGGCATGTACGGCGAGCGGGTGCACCGGGCGGTGATCGAGGCGGGCGAAGTTGAGTCGGGGATCACGATCCACCTTGTTAATGAGCGGTATGACGAAGGGAAGATCCTCTTCCAGGCGCGCTGCCCGGTCGAACCCGGCGACACCCCCGAAAGCCTGGCGGCGCGGGTGCACGCGCTGGAGTATGCGCATTATGCGGTGGAGATTGAAAAATGGCTTACGAATGACAATTGACAAGTGACGAGTGACAAGTGAGGGGGTAGTTAGTGACTTGTCATTCGTCATTCGTCACTCGTCATTCGTCAGTCTTTCCCGTATTTGTTTCGTTTCCGGTCCGTAGCCGGGTTTTCCCAGGAGGGCGAACATGTTCTTTTTATATGCTTCCACGCC
>DAONFN010000098.1:2697-9331 GCA_035403625.1 Bacteroidales bacterium | reverse complement strand
ACCTATATTATCACCATGACTGTCACGAATTGCTGGACGTGCAGCTTTACCAGAACCGATACGGTCACTGCCTACCCGCCCCTTCAGACAGGATTGCCTGTTTCGGCGACGGGTTGTGACTCGCTAACCCTGAATGCCAATCCGGACTATTTCTATTATGTGTGGCAGGACAGCACTGAAAGTCGCACACTGCCCGTGTATACTTCGGGAAGTTACTGGATACTGGTGTCGGACGGGAATGGGTATTATCATATCGATACAACAGCCGCAAGCGTTTATCCCACCATCCAGGCCGGACTCGATCCGATACCTGTTCTCTGCAGCAACGGAAGTGCCTATGTTCTGACCGAAGGCACTCCTTCAGGTGGAACATACTCCGGAGACCACATCAATGGAAATTCTTTCAACATCTCCGGTTCGGGACCCGGCTTTCATCTTGTGCAGTATTATTTCCAGAACACGCAGGGATGTTCCGATACAGCGTATGGGGTGATTGAGGTTGAGCCCATGTATGAAGGCAGCCGGATCATCCAGAATAAAACAGTTACCGGTGAACATTATTTCACCGGAGATACTATCTTCACCGGCGGCACGGTTACCGACACGCTGGCACAGGGGCCGTGCATTTTTCTTGCGGGTTCCGAAACGACCCTGAAAGCCCAGGCTGCGATCCGATTCCTGCCAGGTACCCGGGTGATGCCGGCCGGCCATCTGAAGGCGTATATCGGACCCTTGAGTTGCCTGGGCGACAACAGCGGACGGAAACTGCAGGAAGGCGCTGCTGCCCGCAGTTCATCGGGATCGCCTGATCTCCTGATTGCGCCCAACCCGGCTGCCGACCGTGCCGTGCTGTTCAGCCGGACCGGAACGCTCGATGGTTATCGCATGAACCTGTACAATGCGACGGGCAGTCCGGTGGAACACGACCAGGTGCTGGGAGGGAAGCAGGTAAAGCTCGACCTGCAGCGGTTGCAGCCGGGGATTTATTTCGTAAGAATCTGGAACGAGACCGAAAGTTGGTTGTTGAAGATGATCCGGGAGTAGGGGTGCGATAGGATGTTCATTCCGGGAATAAGAAGAAGGGCCGGGATAAAACAAGCAGAGACGCAAAATCTTGCGTCTCTGCTGCATTTCGTGATCAGGTGGCAAGAGATCCAGGCTATTTCATTACTGTCACCTTCATCGTCACCTTGCCCTCGCCGTTGGCAACCTGGAGGATGTAGCTGCCGGCCGGCAGAGAACGTACATCAACCTTTTCAGTGGCAGACGTACTGACTTCCATCGCAGTGCGGCGGTAACCGACCGAGCCTGTGTTGGTCAGGAGGGTCAAATCGAGCCGCTGAGGTTTGGCCGAGGTTATCTCTACGGTAAAGAGTCCGTCGCTGGGATTGGGATAAACATGGATCTTCACACCAGGCAAATCCTGGATGCCACTGCAATCCTTGAATGTGATCGTGGCGGCGTCGGTGCCGGTGCACCCGTTCTGGTCGGTTACGGCAACCGTGATTTGCTGCGAATGAATACCGATCCCGGCGGAGTCGACGGTAATGGCCGGGGTGGTTTTTCCGGAAGGCTGCCACAGGTAAGCCGATGCGTTTGGATGGGTGGCATCGAACAATACATGGGCACCGGCGCAAGCAACGGTGTCTTTTCCGAGGTTGACTTGCGGGAGGGGATGGACGGTCAGCACCAGGCTGTCGGAGGCCACCGGGCAGGCCATGGAACCAATAGCATAGAGCAAAAGCGTAACCGTGCCCTTGGAAATGTCCTGAGGACCGGGGGTGTAGGTGGGCGTAAGTACCATCGGGTTGTCAAACTGGCCATCGCCCCGGGTCCCCCAGTGAAGGGAGTTGTAGGCAGTGGAGGTGGCTCCCATGATGGTTTTAGAGGTGCCGCTGCAGACAGCCAGATCGGTTCCGGCATCGACGGTGGGGGCTGTGTAGATCATCAGCATCATGCTGTTGGTGTCGGTTCCAAACTGGCCGTATGCCGTGAGTTTCAGCCATACCATTCCATCGTTGATGTCCTGTGTACTTGGGGTGTACAGCGGGTCGAGGATGAATGGGTTGTTGAAGGTCCCCGTTCCGCTGGTGGTCCAACGCAATGAGTCATAGCTGTCGGCCATGCCGTAGAGCTGGTAACTGTTACCCGCGCAAACATCGGCATTGCCCCCGGCGCTGGCGGTTGTCAGGTACTGGGGCGGAAGGACGATGAAGTCGGTCTAGGCTGCATCCTGGCCCATTGTGATGGTGCCGTTTTTCTCATATACCCATTTGAAGGTGTGTGGGCCGGCCGTGACCGGGAAGGAGTTGTAACGGAACGAAGTGTCGACGTTGTTCGACCACATGCCAACCATCGCGTCGTCGATGTAGAATTTAAGCGCATCGCGCAGCGGCTGGCTCGACACTCGGCGGAAGAACGAGATACTGTCGTCCATCGATACGTTGTAATTCAGGAAGATACCTGTCGTTTCATTGTCGGTGATCACCCCCGACCGGGCGGCATACAGTTTTTCGTATTTGATGTTCGGGTCAATGGTCCAGGGCTTGGTGGAATTGGTGAACTGCCAGGGAAATTTGCTGAAGTTGCCGGTCTCCCAGTCTTCCACGATGAGCCCGATCTTCACGTTGAATGTCTTTTCCGTAGCGCGGTAACGGGAAACGGCTACGTTATAAATCTGGGCGGCAGAGCCGATGGCGGCGCTGCTGCTGACTTTCACCGGAAAAGCTGCCAACACGGTTTCTCCGGCATGGAGCGTCCCGATGGGGAACGTCGGGGTGAGCACGGTAAGATACGGGTTAAGCGAGGTGATGGAACTTGCCACCTGCTCCGCATCCCAGAGGCCATTGTTTTTGGTGGTGATCATCAGGGTGGCCTCTTCGCCCGGATCGAGGCGGCCATTGTTGTTTCCGCCCGGGGGGATATCATCGATGGAAAGCGACAGGATGCTTACATCCGGGGCGTGGGCGATGAGTTGGAATGTGCTGTAGGTCACGCTGTCCTGGGCATCGACGGCTTTAACCGTGAAGATGACCGCCTCATTGTTGGGGATCGAGTCGCTGACCTTGAATTTATACCCATCGGCGATGAATTTCGTCTGGTCCACATCAAAATGACCATAGGTCTCGGTCGAATCCAGTAGGGTGATATAAGGATTGTCGCAAGTCAGGGTAACCTGAACATCTTCGGCTTCGGCATTCCCCGTGTTCGTCATTTTCAGCCCGATAAGATCCGTCTCGCCATAATCCATCACCGTGTTCCCGTTGCCGAACGTTGTGTCATTCAGCACGTTTTCGGTATATTCAATAGTCGCCTGGGGGATGATGATCTCGATGGGAGAGACGTAGCTCAGGCAATGTCCCGACCGGGTATCGGTCCAGCAGGGAAAGGCCTTCCCGCCGTAAGCAGAGATGGCGAGGTAGTCGCCCATATACTTGGAGGCCATGTTGGGAATGGGCGAGGGAGTAAAGGTTACATCGCTCACTTTCAGGTCGGTAAAGGTGCTTCCGCCGTCGGTTGAATAAGCCATCCAGGCTTCGGCTTCGGTGGAAGCGCAATTACGGTTGTCGTAGAACACGACACTCACCTGGCCGGTAGCCTGGTCGCAGGTGATCCAGGGGAGGTAATGCTGTTTCCCGGCGGTGGAGTCGCTGTTGATCCGTTTCGCGGACGACCAGGTGGCACCTTTGTCGGTCGATTTGATCATATAAACGGAACTGCCCGTTCCGGAGTTGACGCCCGGGTAGCCGATGTTGGTCCATACAATGTAGATGGTTCCCCGGTAAGGACTGTTGCTGAGGTCGACCGCCATCGAGGGGAAGGAGTTAACTCGCATGTTCTGGGTCACACCAGTGGTACGAATCCCTTTGAGGTTGTTGATGGCGCGGAAGGCGGTGCTCCAGGTATTTCCGCCATCGAGCGACTTGCTGAATCCGACCGCCTTTTCATCACCCGGCCAGTTGTCGTATACGGCCCAGGCGGCATAGACTTCCCCGTCGGGGCCGCATTTGAAGTTGATGCCCTGGTTGTGGCTGCCGGCAGCGGTTCCAGCACTGATGGCAACAGGAGTCGACCAGGCGGCTCCGCTATTGACCGAACGGGAAATACTGATATTGTTGCTGACCATCCAGCCATCGTACAGGTAACCCTTGTAAGGACTGGTGGGGCTGATATCCACCCACAGATGGTTCTTGTCGAGCATGTTCAGGATCGTACCGTTGCCGACTTTCGCGACACTCCAGGTCGCTCCCTGGTTGTCGGAATAGGAAACACTTTGTCCGTAAGCATTGTCGATATAGCCAACGAACCACCGGCCGTTGAGGTCGATCACGGCGGCCGGGTCGCCCGAGTTGGACCCACCTGCACCTTCGACCGTTCCCGACCAGGTTTCCCCGGCATCGAGCGATTTCAGGGCGTCGGCACCCTTTACCGAGCCCGTGCTGGGTTGCGGCGTGGAGTTGTTGGAATTCAGCAACATCATCCCGTTGTTTGGGTTGACCACGATGGAATTTTCGCTCTGGGTCGAATTGGACGGTTCATTGGTCACCAGCACATCGGGTGAATCAACGGCGCGGACACCGCGAAGCAACACTTTACTTCCGGTAAAACGTGCGGGAGGAATGGTACGCACCGGTTCCACCGGGACCAGCCCGGCCCTGGCACACTGCTGCCAGTAAAGCATGTTGTCGATGCGGGTATCGACTTTGTAATCCGGGGGGAAACAAGGGGTGTTGTTCTGGGCAAAGACCGCACCGGTTGCAAAAAGCACCAGGCCGACCAGGAGGGTCCGAGTATATTTTTTCATGAAAACAGGTTTGAATGTGAATAGTTTCTATCGCAAATATAACTATTTTTCAACGCTTCGCCGTGAAAACGTACTGAAGAATGTTGGCCCCCATCTGCAGCGCTTTTTGCCGGGTGGCGTCCGAATCGCCATGCACGGCCGGGTCTTCCCATCCGTCGCCAAGGTCACATTCGTAAGTGTAGAAAACGACCAGTCTGCCTTCGTAGATCAGACCAAACCCCTGGGGAGGTTTCCCGTCGTGTTCATGGATCTTGGGCAATCCGTTACGGAAATCGAACTTCTGGTGGTAAATGGGGTGGTCGAACGGGAGTTCGATCAAATCGAGTTCGGGGAATATCCTTTTGAGCTGAGGCCGGATGTATTTATCCAGCCCATAGTTATCATCCACATGAAGAAACCCGCCGGCAATCAGGTAATTGCGGAGGTTCTGGACCTCCTGGTCGGTGAATACGACGTTGCCGTGGCCCGTCATATGGATAAACGGATAATTGATGATGTCGGGACTCCCGGCATCGACCGTGGCAATGTCTTCGTTGATGTTGGTCGAAAGGTTCCGGTTGGCGAACTTGACAAGATTCGGCAGCGAGGTGGGGTTGGCATACCAGTCGCCTCCACCGGGATATTTAAGGAGACCGATCTGGAATGAAGGCGGCGAAAATGAGGAGGTGACCAGCCACCCGGAAAGAAGGGCCAGGGTGAAGAGGACGCGGATTCCGTAAGCCTTTGCCATCGTAGGGATCGGGATTGTTGGCGCAAAGGTACCCATTTTTCCGATGCCCGTCGTCGACTTATTATTCCAGGATGAAGCGGTAAGGGAGCAGGGCGTCGTCGCCGGCATACTGAACACCAATTCTGGCCGAGACCCGGATATGGGAAGGATCGACGGGTGCTTCGCCCTCTTCGATCCAGATGGCGGGACCTTTCCTACCGGGAGTAACGAGATCGAGACCTGTGTGGGAATAGTGAATTCCCAGCAGTTTTGCGACGTTTCCGGGACCGATCCCGCTCTTCGGAGTCAGCCGGGGTTTCCCTGAGCACTCTCTCATGATTCCATCTTCACCGAAAGGGAAGATACCCCTGACCAGCACCGCATGCGGCACCTCCCGCACGTTGGTGACCACATTAAAAAGTGAATGGATGCCGTAGCACAGGTACACATAGGCCGTTCCCCCTTCGGCGAACATCACCTCCGTACGGGAGGTCCGCCTCCCGCCGAAGGCATGCGAGGCCCGGTCGGTCACCCCTGCATAGGCTTCCGTTTCGCAGATAATACCTGTGGAGGTCACCCCATCGATCCGGGTGATCAGTCTCTTGCCCAGCAATTCGCGTGCGATCAGGACAACGTCGCTACGGGTGTAGAATTCGCGGGGAAGGTTCATGGCAGTCCCGGGAAGTTTTCCACGAATTTCACCTTGATATCCGGAAAGTTCTCCACCAATTTGATCTTCAGATCGGGGAAATCGCTGACAATCTGCCATTCTCCGCAATGGTCGGGAAAATGTTCCACAACCTTCACTTTCAGGTCGGGAAAATTCTCGACGATCTTCACTTTCAAATCGGGAAAATCGTTGACAATCTTGATCTTCCCGTACAACTTGAACCCGTTGCAGGTGCAGTCCTTCTTCACCGGGTCATCCGGCGCGTGAACCAGAAGGAACAGGATGACAAATAGCTTGGATAACATAATTCTATTTACGATTTACGATTTACGATCTGGTACCTCACCCCCCGGTCCCCCTCTCCGCCCGGAGAGGGGGAGACATCAGCACATTGGCACATCAGCACATTGGCACATCAGCACATTGGCACATCAGCACATTGGCACATCAG
>DAONFN010000098.1:0-2597 GCA_035403625.1 Bacteroidales bacterium | reverse complement strand
CACATTGATCATCCCCACCTGAACCTCCGGTCTCCCTCCTGAACGACCTTCTCGTTGTCGGTCAGCCACTGCACGGCGCGGATCACTTTGTCTTCCTGGATGGGGTAGGCTGCCGTGACCAGTTCTTCGACGGTGCAGGGTTTCTGCTTCAGCAGGGGTTTGATGGTTTCGACGATGCGGTCGAATTCCACTTCGTTGAGATTGATCTTATTACGTTCGATGCATACGTCGCAGGTGCCACACCTTTTGGAGTCGCATTCCCCGAAATAGGAGAGGAGGTACTGGCTCCGGCATTTATTGGTCGATTCTACATAACCGGTCATTTTCTCCAGCCTCTTTTCTGCTTCGGCCAGCCGGTCGCGGTAATTTTCCGGCGAAAATCCGAGATCGCGCACATCCAGCCGTTCCTGCAGGTAGATGATGCGCGGTTTGTCGGTTTGCGGGATATATTCCGCCATCCCGGTCTTCTCGAGATATTTCAGTTGGGTGATGATGGTTTCGACTGGGATGTTGCTCCGGCGTGCGAGTTCCGCCTCGCTGAACGACACGAAGTCGGACAGGATTCCACTGTAGGAACGGAGCATGGTTTTGATCAGGTGGTCGAACGGCTCGTGTTCCACCTGGAACCGGTACAGTTCTTCCTTGTCCGCTTTGAGGTGGACGCGAGAGGGCTGGGTCAGTCCTTCCGACAGCATTACGAACCCCTCTTTCTCCAGGAATTTCAGGCAGTTGAAAACGATCACCGGCTGGAAGCGGTATTGTTCCGCAAAGGCGGCTAGATCGAAATCGAACTGAAGTTCACGGCCTGTCCCAACGGGTATCTGGAAATAATTTCCGAGTGCCTGGTACACATCGCGGATCGTTTTGAGTTCCGGGAAAGACAGGGAGAGGTTGTGGCGGGCATCGAGAATATCGGACGCTTCATAAAGGAGAACGGCATAGGCCTGCTTTTCATCGCGGCCGCCGCGTCCGGCCTCCTGGAAGTAGGCTTCGAGGCAGTCGGGCAGGTCGAGATGCACCACCACTCTGACATTCGGTTTGTCGATCCCCATCCCGAATGCATTAGTGGCCACCATGATCCGTTTCTCTTCAGCGATCCAGGCGGCTTGCCGCTGGTTGCGCACATCCGGATCGAGCCCGGCATGGTAGAAATCAGCGGCGATTTGGTTCTTCTGCAGGAATTCGGCGACTTCTCGCGTATGACGTCGGTTCCTGACATAGACGATCCCCGGGCCCTTGACTTTCGCCAGGATCTTCACCAGGCGTTTCAGTTTGTCTTCCTCCCGGATCACCATGTAGGTGAGGTTCTTACGTTCGAAGCTTTTCTGGAATACGTTTTCTTTACGGAATTCAAGCCTTCGCTGGATATCCTTCACCACCTTCGGGGTGGCGGTGGCGGTCAGCGCGATGACCGGTACGTTTGGGAGCATCTGCCGGATGGCGGCTATTTCCAGGTAGGGCGGACGGAAATCGTAGCCCCATTGCGATATGCAGTGCGCTTCATCGACAGCCAGCAGGCTCACCTTCATCCGGCGGACCGCCTCCCGGAAATGATCGGAGGCAAGCCGTTCGGGAGAGAGATAGAGCAGTTTGACATTGCCGTAACAGCAGTTGTCGAGCGCCATCGTGATCTCGGCGGACCGCATTCCCGAATGAACCGCAACCGCCGGGATCCCTCGTTTTTTCAGGTTGTCTACCTGGTCTTTCATCAGCGCGATAAGCGGCGATACCACAAGGCAGACCCCCTCCTTTACCAGGGCCGGTACCTGGAAACACAGCGACTTCCCGCCTCCCGTCGGCAGTAGCGCCAGCGTATCTTTTCCCTCCAGCACCGACCGGATGATCTCCTCCTGCATCGGCCGGAACGACGAATAGCCCCAGTGCTTGAGGAGGATTTGGTGGAGAGGGGTGAGCATGGAGGTGTCTAGTTACAAATGACAAATGACGAATGACGAATGACGAATGACGAATGGCCAATAAAAAAGTTATTAACAAACATATGACTTTTTGGGAAATTAGTGATTAAGTATAAAAACTTTATGGCAAACAATCTCAGGGATCGGACATTTAACCTCGCGTTACTGGTAATAAAGCTGGCTGAAAGGTTGCCTATGAATCCGGCAGGAAGAAATATTGCCGATCAGATAATCCGGTCGTCTACCTCTGTTGCCGCTAATTACCGGGCATGTTGCCTGGCAAAGTCGAAAAGAGATTTTATCAATAAGCTGAAAATAGTCGAAGAAGAGACGGACGAAACGATCCTTTGGCTTGAAATCGTTGAAAGATCAGGGCTTTCTCCACTAGATACGATACAATCGCTAAAAACTGAGGCAACCGAAATCTTGCATATGATCGTGGCAAGTATAAAAACAGCCCGAAAAAACATGCATCAGACAAGCAACCAATAAAGAACTTTCATCAGAGATTTTTCGAATGGTCAGATTTTCAATTGAAAACAAATCCGATTACTCAGAGTATTTGTCATTCGTCATCTGTCATTCGTCATTTGAAAAAGTCATTCATGACTTCTTCACTCTCCTGATTGAATCCAGCACGGTTCCGTCCACCCATTTCACTACGGCGACGACTTCGTCGGT
>DAONFN010000097.1:0-9339 GCA_035403625.1 Bacteroidales bacterium | reverse complement strand
CTGAACAAGAAATACCCGAAGAAAGAGGATGCCATGAAGAAGCAGTCGGCCACCATGGAGCTTTACAAAAAGGCCGGCGTAAACCCAATGGCAGGCTGTATCCCGCTGTTGCTGCAGATGCCGATCCTGATCGCCATGTTCCGCTTCTTTCCCTCTTCCATTGAACTCCGGCAACAGTCGTTCCTGTGGGCCAAGGACCTTTCTTCATTCGACGATATCTTTACTTTCCCGGGAGGCTTCAGTATCCCTTATTACGGAAACCATGTAAGCCTGTTCGCCCTGCTGATGACCATCTCAAGTGTGATCTATACCAAGATCAACGACCAGATGATGGGCTCGCAACAGTCGCAGATGCCGGGGATGAAGACCATGATGTACCTCATGCCCGTTATGTTCCTCTTCTGGTTCAACGATTACTCATCGGGATTGAGCTACTATTACCTGCTTGCCAACCTGCTCACCTTCGCCCAGATCTATATTATCCGGGCTACGATTGATGAGAAAAAACTGCATGCCCAGATTGAAGCCAACAAGAAAAAGCCCGTTAAAAAGTCGGGATTCCAAAAGCGGCTTGAAGATATGGCCAAGCAACGGGGATACCCGGTGAAGAAGTAGTCAGCCGGTTGACTGTCAGCTGTCGGCCGGAAGCGGTCCGGGTTAAGGATTTTTGCGGGTTCCCAGGTATTCCAGGAAGAGTTTCAATCCTTCCCGTTTCTTTTCATCCAGTTCATACGAGATGTTGTGCTCGAGGTAGGAGAGGCACTCCGGCGCAGGGCAGGGGAGGCGGTCAAGGAAGTACTCCACACTCTCTTTCCGGTGGGCGATCCCCCAGGCCAGTGCCTTGTTCAGCCGGTCGCGTACTTCGGCCGGGAGTGGTTTCCGTGAAACCCAGACGGCAAAGACCATGGGCAATCCCGTGAAGGTGATCCAGTGGTCGGCAAGGTCCCAGACAAACGGATATTGCTGCCGTAAACGAAAGGTCTTGTCCCCGATGGCAACAACTGCCTCCATGTTCCCCGATATCCCAATCTCCTGCCGGAGGTGTTCCCACCCGGGGTTTATCTTCCAGTGATGCCCGGCCAGCACCCGGACCAGTTCTACTGAAGTCCTTGAATCAAGGTCCAGAAATATCTTCCGGATTTGGTCCATCGGGACAGATGAAAGAAGAAGGACGGTTTTCACACTTCCCACGGCACCAATGCAGAAATCGGCTGCAAAATGGTACTCGCCAATGCCGGGCAGGGCACCGGCCGGGATCAGAGCAATATCGGCTTCCCCGCTTTTCAGGCTTTCGGCGCATTTCGACGGAACCTCAAGCCGCAGGTGGAAGTCATCGAGAATGCCCGATTCCCGGAGTCCGTAAACGAAAGGAAAGGTGTTGAGATAAGAAACGGCTGAAATACGAAGTGAATCCATGATTGAAAGTACCCTGCAAAATTAGGGTAATTCGGAATTCTTTTATCGGTAGGATCAAATTCTTTATCTTTGCGGTGGTGAAAGCAAACAGCCCTTACAGAAAGATAGTCATTATCAGCCTCCTGACAGTATTTCTGTTCAACTCCTGCGGGTATTATCTTGTTTTTGAGTGGAACAGGTACCTGTGCAGAAGAGAGATCGAAGAGTCCCTTCGTCATCCGGGCGGGAAAATGATGGTTTTGGTTGTACCGGATGACATTCTGCCGGGTGAATATTGCCGTCTCGAACAAGGGGAAATTTATTATAAAGGAAGTTTGTATGACGTGGTTAGCGAGAAACGGACCGACCAATCGACCATATTTTGCTGTTACCACGATAAAAAGGATAGCCTCCTTCATTCCGGATGGAAGGAAGCAGCGGGGAAATTGTCGGGTCAGACACTGGAAGACCCACCGGTTCTTTTTTATTCATCACTCTTATACGCGGATCTGGAACCATTACGACCTTTAGTCTCAAAGGCCTTTCATTTCTCATCCGGCCACTATTCCACCATCATCGATTGCCTGAGCCCGCCGCCTAAGAAGGCCTGATCCGGGACACACTTTCAAGATTACTGTTGACCGCCAGGAAAGCGGAAGGTCAGGATACGGATACATTCCGGGGACCTTCCGGTTTGGCTGTTATTACCCATATTCCCATATTCCATTCATTAAATCTTCAACCAATGAAAAAGTATATTGTTGCCATTATTATAGCATGTTTGTTCAGCATAACCGCTGAAGCCCAGAAGATCAAAGTTCTTGACAAATCAGACCTGCAGCCGGTAAGCCAGGTCAGCATCTCAACCCCGGGACACACGAAAATGGTGGTGACCGACGATGGCGGAATGGCCGACCTGACCGGATTCTCTGCCGCCGACTCCCTGATTTTCTCCCATATGGCCTACCAGCAGGTCAGGCTGCTGAAGTCACAGGTTCCCGCCGCCGGGGTTGTTTACCTGACCGAGCACCTCATCAAGCTCGACGAATTGGTGATCACCGGCAACCGGACCGAGGAGAAGAAATCGGAGTTGCCGTATAAAATGGAGGTGATCCAGGCTAAGGAGATCGCTTTTGGAAATCCGCAGAACGCTGCCATCATGCTCGAACAATCGGGAGATGTGTTCGTCCAGACCAGTCAGATGGGAGGGGGAAGCCCGGTGCTCCGGGGCTTTGAGGCCAACAAAGTCTTGCTGGTGGTCGACGGCGTCCGCATGAACAATGCCACTTACCGTGCCGGCCATCTCCAGAGCGCCATCACGGTCGATCCTTTCGGACTCGCGACTACCGAGGTGCTGTATGGCCCGGGTTCGACCCTATACGGGAGTGATGCCCTTGGAGGTGTGATCAACTTCCTTACCCGCGATCCTCAACTCTCCACCTCCGGCAAGACCCAGGTACACGGGAATGCACTTCTGCGTTACGGTTCGGCTAACACCGAAAAAACCGGAGGCATCAATCTGAACCTGGGCTGGAAAAAGCTTGCGGTGCTGCTCAACTTCTCGTACAGCGACTTCGGCGATCTCCGTGCCGGGAAACTGCATAACCCTGCCTACGGCGATTTCGGCAAACGCCTTCTGTATGCCGACCGGATCGATGACAAAGACGTGACCCTGACCAATGATAAATGGTGGATTCAGAAAGGTTCGGCTTATTCACAGTACAACTTCCTGGGGAAAGTCCTCTTTCAGCCGGGAAGCCACAGCCGCTACATCCTGAACGTGCAGTATTCCAATTCCAGCGATATTCCGCGCTATGACCGGCTGACGGAGAAGAAGAACGACAGCACCATGCAATTTGCCGAATGGTATTATGGCCCTCAGACCCGCCTGTTTGCCTCCCTGAAGGCCGATTATGATCTCAATGGGGTCATCTTCGACAAAGCCACTATCACCGCAGCTTACCAGCATCTCAAGGAAGACCGCATCCAGCGTGATTTCGGCAGTTCCAAGAAGAAGTACAACCTGGAGACCATCGACGTTGTTTCGCTGAATGCCGATTTTCTGAAAAAGATCAATGCCCGCGACAACCTCCGTTACGGGATTGAAGTTAACTACAACGATGTGACTTCCAAAGCATACAACGAAAACATCAACTCGAAACTGATCACTTACAACCGTGCCACGCGCTTTCCGGATAAAAAAGCGAACATGATGATGCTGGCCGCCTACCTTTCGAACAACTGGAAAATCAGCAACGTGTTTGCCTTTTCACAGGGTGTCCGTTTTAATTACGTCAACCTGAACGCCGCCTATTCCGACACCATGGTCAGCATTATGGCCCTTCCCTTCAATCCGGAGATCAAACAGAACAACTCCGCGCTGAACGGTTACCTTGGCCTGGTTACCACTCCCGGCAGCGACTGGAAGATCTCGCTCGTGGGCTCGACCGGTTTCCGCTCACCGAACATCGATGACCTTACCAAGCTGAATGTCGTGGAAGGTCATACCATTGTTGTTCCCAACCCGGACCTGAAGCCCGAATACAGTTACAATGCGGAACTTTCGGTTGCCAAGACCATCCTGGGAAAGGTCAGGCTGGAGGGAACCGGGTTCATCAACTGGCTGGAAAATGCGCATGTCATCCGTCCTTTCTCCTATAATGGTCAGGATTCCATCCTGATCGATGAGACAAAGTACCAGACGCTGGCGCCTGTCAATACGGGCGAAGCCCTGATTTTCGGAGTGCAGGGAAGTCTGCTGGCCCAGGTGACCAAATCGTTCTCGATCCTCAGCAACCTCACTTACACATTTGGGAACGACCAAACCGACGGCATTCCTCTCGACCACATCCCTCCGGTTTACGGGAAAACCTCCTTCCGCCTCGAACTGAAGAAATTCAAAGGGGATTTCTATGTGATGTACAACGGTTGGAAGCGTTTCAGCCAGTACAGTACCAGCGGGGAGGATAACGAGAATTATGCCTTTATCGATGCCTCAGGAAATCATCAGGGTATGCCGTCGTGGTACACGCTGAACCTCAAGCTCAGCTACCAGATCGAGCGTCATGTCAATATCGAACTCGGGATGGAGAACATCCTTGACGAACACTACCGCAAATTCGCCTCAGGCATCAGTGCCCCCGGGCGCAACATCATCGTCGCCTTGCGCGCAAACCTGTAATAAATGTTCATGAAGGGCGAGCACCTGGGGAAGCACTGCCCGGGTGCCGTCGTTCGTGATCACAAAGTCGGCCAACCGGCTCTTTTCGGCATCGTCCATCTGGTGCTGCATGCGTTGGAGGACCAAACGGCCATCGACCCCGTCTCTTTTGACAACCCGGTCGATGGCTGTTTCTTTTGGACAGGAAACATTGATCACGAAGTGGTACTCTTCACGGAAACCGCTTTCGAACAGAATAGCCGCTTCCTGAACTACATAAGGATTGCCGCCGTGCCGGGTGATCCACTCCCGGAAATCCTGCTTAACGCGGGGATGGAGGATCGCGTTCAGGGCGCGAAGGGATGCAGAGTCACTGAAAACGATAGCAGCCAGGGCTTTCCGGTCAACCGATCCCCCTGCAAGAATACCCGGTCCGAAACGGTGGACGATCTCGCTGGCTACATCAGGGTCAGCGAGCAATTTCTTGGATTCATCGTCGGCATGATATACCGGGATTCCGAGTGTGGAAAAGATATGCGAGACTGTGCTTTTACCGCTGCCGATATTTCCCGTAAGGCCGATCCTGAGCGGAGGTTTCACCGGGATTTCCTGTTGGACTGGCGTTCAAATTCGAAAAAAAGCGTATCGGGTAAGGCGATGAATACGTCGCTGGGAAAATTGGATGAAGAGACGATTTCTCTCCCGATGCGGTTGGTCAGCATATACCCGTAAACCCGTTCGCCCATGTACCGGATGCGTGTATTCCTGAGACTGACATCATATTCGCGGTGATGGTTGATCAAAAACTGTTCGGAAAACAAGTCGAATCCCTGGAGGCGGATCCGCAGGGTCAGTATTGAATCAGAACAGGAGACCAGGTTGAGATGGGTAGGGGTTTCGGTAAATCTCAGTTTATACTCTACCGAATAAAAATAATCCCTGGAAAGGCGCACGAGGGCCCACAGAAAAACCGAAATAACCAGGCATACAAGGAAAACCGATAACTGGACCCGGAACCTGTCCGTTCGGCGTTTCCGGGCATTTCCGATGAATTCAATGAAATCGGACCTCACCGGTGCTGGAATTAATTACGATTGAGGCTGTTCGATGGTCTGTGTGCTGTCCATGGCAATAGCAGTTTTTTCGACTCTCAGCCGGACGTTGTTTTCAACTTCGATCGTAACGGTGGTGTCCTGGATCTCAACGATCCTTCCGTGGATACCGCCGATGGTGATAATTTTCTGCCCCTTTTGAAGGCTTTCTTTGAATTTTTTCTGGTCCTTCGAACGCTTCATCTGGGGCCGGATCATAAAGAAATAGAAGACCACGACAATGCCGAGGATGAAAATGATGTTGAGGTAACCCGACTGACCTGCGGCAGTCGACTGGGCCAGGATAATGGAGAGTTCGTTTGTCATCGCTTATGGATTGAATTTAATAATTTCCGGATATGGATGTTATATTTACTGGGTTGCTCTTTATTTACCTTCTGCTTCAGGGTTGACAACCTGAGCCTTAATGTGAATCACGGTAGTATTTGGCTGGGTGTTGGTAGCCACGAGAATTGATTTGGACTGGAAGCCACGCTTTCCATTGCTGTTGAAGGCCACCTTGATTTCTCCTTTGGATCCCGGCCGGATCGGATTTTTCGGGTAGGAGGGGACCGTACAACCGCAGGAGGAGGTCACCTCCGCGATGAGAAGATCCGATTTTCCCGTATTCGTAAACTGAAAGGAATAATTTACGGTTTCACCCTCGAGGATCTTCCCGAAATCGTGTTCTGTATCTTCAAAGGTGATGACCGGGAGGGTTCCTGTACTTTGCCCGCTGGCCGAATTCGGATTGTTCACCACATCGGCCGGGATGGGATCTTCCTGGTTGCCGGCACCCGATCGGCATCCCGTCAGGAACAGGATCATCAGAAAGGAGAGAGCCAGGGCAGATTTCAGGGTTTTCATAATGTAACCGGGATTGGAGGCGCAAAGGTACTAAATTTCTTCATATTTTTACCCCGATGCGCATCTACCTGATTGGATACATGGCTTCGGGAAAATCGAACCTCGGGAGTCAACTGGCCGAAAGGCTTGGCTTTCAGTTTGTGGATCTCGATGATCTTTTTGAAGAACGTTACCGGATCAGTGTCGGCGACTTTTTCAAAAAGTACGATGAGCCTGCCTTCCGGAGGATTGAGCGATCCCTGCTGCTGGAGACCACCACCCTCGATCGTATCGTGATCGCTACCGGTGGAGGTACACCCTGCCATTTCGACAACATGGATGTGATACGCCGTGCCGGACTGTCGGTCTATCTCCGCTGGGATGTTTCAATACTTGCCTTACGGCTGGTATTGGTGAAGAGAAAGAGGCCGTTGCTGAAGGATGTTGATCCTGCGGCGCTCGAAGCCAGGATTAAAAGGGATTTGCAGGTGCGTGAACCGATATATTTACAGGCGGACCTTGTTGCAGAAGGCGACACGCTTTCCTT
Source organism: Bacteroidales bacterium (assembly GCA_035403625.1). GTDB lineage: Bacteria > Bacteroidota > Bacteroidia > Bacteroidales > FEN-979 > CAIVAT01. The sequence goes on along the minus strand of DAONFN010000097.1, from coordinate 2,300 downwards.
ACCTTCGTTGTACGAAATGATCCGGGAACAGATCAACCTCAGGGATCCCGCCGGGTAAGGGTGGCGATATTCTCGACATGATGGGTGTGCGGGAACATATCGACCGGATGACTGCTTTCCATCCGGTAGCTTTCCCCAAGCCATTCAATATCACGCGCCTGGGTGGCCGGATTGCAACTGACGTAAATAATGCGCCGCGGAGCCGCTTCCAGGATGGTCTTCACTACTTTCTCATGCATCCCGATCCGGGGAGGGTCGGTGATCAGGATATCCGGATGACCGTTTTCTGTGATAAACTCCTGCGTCAGGATCTTCTCGGCTTCCCCGCTGAAAAACAGGGTATTCCCAAGCCCGTTGATCATCGAATTGGTCCGGGCATCTTCCACGGCAGCGGGTACCGATTCAATGCCGATCACGCGACCGACATGCGGGGCAATATAACAGGCAATTGTGCCAGTGCCCGTATATAGGTCGTAAACCGTTTCCGAGCCACTGAATCCAGCCTGCCCGGCCGCAATCCGGTAGAGGTTCATGGCCTGTTTTGAATTGGTCTGGAAGAAGGAGAGTGGCCCGATCCTGAATTCGATCTCCTTCCCGCCCGGTACGAACGGGGGCATCCGCTCGGTAATGTAAGGCTTCCCCTTATAGAGGTGGAAATCAATGTCGTACAGGGAGTCGTTCTTTTTCGGATTGATCACGTAATACAGGCTGGTGATCGCGGGAAATACCTCTGCGAGGTGATCCAGCATGGGGAACAGTTCGTCGCTCTCGTGTCTGACCACCAGAATAACCATCCATTCCCCGGTCTCTGTGTTCCGGATGATCAGGTTCCGGAGAAATCCTTCCCATGTTCTGACATCATAAAAATCCAGCCCGTGTTCGATGGCGTACCTCCGGGCTTCATTGCGAAGATCATTGGCAGGGTCTTTCATATGGAAACACTCCCTGATATCGACCACCTTATCGAAAAATTGCGGCACATGAAATCCCACCGCCCGTGTATCTGCTCCGCCGGGCCCGGCCATACGGTCCTCGTCGGTAAGCCAGCGATGGACCGAGAAGGTAAAATCCAGTTTATTCCGGTAGTACTGAGTGGAGGCGGAAGGCAGGATGGGATGGACCAGAGGGTCAGTCAGTTTGCCGATCCGGGTAAGGCTGTCGACCACCTGTTTCTGTTTGTAAAAGAGCTGGTCCTCATATTTCATTCCCTGCCAGCGGCATCCGCCGCAAAGACCGAAATGGCGGCAGTGCGGTTCAACCCGTTTATCCGAATACCGGCGAATGGCAACCGCACGTCCCTCAAAGTAGCGCTTTTTCTTTCGGACGATCTGGATATCAACGATGTCTCCCGGTACCACGTAGGGGACAAAGACTATCTTTTCACCAATCCGGCCAACTGCCATCCCTTCGGCGCCGGCGTCAAGGATCTCAATGTTTTCGTAAATCATAGTGTTTCGAATCCCCCCATTCTCCGTAGCCGATCTGGCATCCAGCCATGTGTATGCGGGCTTCCAGGCAGCTTTTGCATTCTTCCGCATCTTCGTCGAGACAGGGTTTGTTTTCGTACAAAAGGTAATCCTCCCTGTATTTTACCGGGGTGAGGTTAGGCATGATCACGTTGGCCCCTACCATCAGCGCTTTTTCGCGTCCCTGGGGATCGATGGTTTGCATGGCCGTTGTGGCTGCGATGTTGATGGTTTTCATCATGATCCGGAGGATGGCCACCATCTTGAGCGACAGGTCGAACCGTTCCTGCAGCGGGAGCAAGGTGTGGCGATATTTATACAGCGGTGTAGCAGCATGTTCGATATAGGGGCCCATCCCTACCATGTCCACATCGAAATCACGGAAAAAAAGGAGATCATCTGCCAGGTCCTCGACCGTTTGAAAGGGCAGCCCGATCATCACCCCTGTACCGACCTGGTATCCCGTTTCACGCAGGTTGAGCAGGGAGGTGATCCGGTGGTTATAAGCATGTACGGCGTTCGCGGGATGCAATTTCCGGTAGAGGGCCGGGTTGGAGACCTCGATCCTCAGGAGGTAACGGTGAGCACCTGCTTCAAACCAGCGACGGTAGGTGTCGATCGATTGCTCTCCCAGCGAAAGGGTGACATGTATTTTTCCTGCTGTCATGCGCCGGATTTCAGTGAGCAGGGATTCGATGCGGTCAATAAACGACTTGCCCGACTGCTCTCCCGACTGGATCACGATGGAGGCGTATTGGTTTTCCCAGGAATACCGGACGGCTTCCAGCACTTCCTCGTCGGTCATGCGGTAGCGGACATACCCCCGGTTGCCGG
>DAONFN010000096.1:0-9371 GCA_035403625.1 Bacteroidales bacterium | reverse complement strand
ATTGCGATCACACATCCCTTTCCAGAAAAATCATCCGGATGGTGGATGCCACACCCATCGCGAGAACAAACACCCGGTACACCTCTACGGTGGAAGCCCGGCAGGCGCTGAACGCCGGCGAAACGGAAGCGGTGGTTGTCATCCCGGCCGGAACGGAACGGGAGGTGATCCGCGGACGTGAAGCCAGGGTGGCAGTTTATCTGAACAATGTTTACCTGATCAAGGCGGGTTTGCTGAAAAGCGGTATCCAGAAAGCGCTGGCCACCGTTTCGGCCGGAATACGGCAACAGAACCGCCTGATGTCGGGAGAATCACGGCAGCAGGCTATGGGCAGGATCCAGGCGATCCAGCTGACACCTGTTTTACTCTTCAACCCCTACACCAGCTACGAGTACTATCTCACCCTGTTGATCCTGCCCGTACTGCTGACCGTATTCATTCTTTTCGGCTCCATCTATTCGCTGGGCACTGAGCTGCAGTATGGCTCCGGACCCGGCTGGCTGGAGGCTGCCGGCGGCAATATCTTCATCGCTTTATCCGGAAAGTTCCTTCCGCATACGGTTTGTTTCACCGGCATGGCCCTGGTCATGGATCTGTTTTTTTTCCAGGTGCTGGGTCTTCCGCTGAACGGTCATTTTGCGCTGATACTTGTCTCAGAGATCCTGATGATCCTGAGTTACCAGTCGATGGCCGTATTCATCGTCACCCTGACCCGGAACCTTCGTCTGGCCTTATCGCTGGCGAGTGCCTACACCATGTTGGCGATCACCTATGCGGGACTTACTTACCCGGGGTTCGGAATGCCGCCGTTAGCGCAGCTTTTCAGTAAAATATTTCCCTTCACCTACTGGCTCGACCATTTCATCGGTCAAACCCTTCGCGGGGAACCTGTTTCTCTCGCCATCGTCACGCTTCTGCCCCTGTTTATCTTCCTGGCCGCCGGGCTCAGCATGCTTCCGCTGCTGAAGCACGAGTTGCAGCACGAAAAGTTCTGGTATAAAATCTGATGCCATGGGAAAACAACGTATAGCCGGATTTTTCAATGATACGGCAGCCACATGGTGGTCGGAGATCCGTGAATCGGTCACCGATGCCGGCACTGTGCTGATCTTCTTTGTGGCGGTCATCTTGTACCCTATGCTGTATTCCGTCGGGTATCTCCGTGAAACGATCCGCGGGATTCCCGTGGCGGTGGTCGATCTTGATCAGACGGTGACGAGCCGACGGCTGTCACGGCTCCTGGATGCGACCGAACAGGTGGATGTAACATGCAAACCCCTGAATCTGAAAGAAGCAGAGGATCTGTTTTACCGGGGAGAGGTGCACGGGGTGCTGTTGATCCCGGTTTCCTTCGAAAAGAAAATATTGAAAGGAGAGCAGACCGGAACTACCATTTACTGCGATGCGGGCAGGTTCTTCGTTTACAAGCAGGTGTACACAGCCGCTTCGTATGCTGCGGGCATGATGAATGCCGGGGTGGAGATCCGGTCGATGCTGGCCGGGGGAAAGAGCTGGAATGAGGCGCTGAACCGGACAGCCGGGATCTCTCCGCAGTTTTTTGACCTGTACAATCCCTCCTCCGGATATGCGACGTTCATCGTACCCTGCATCCTGATCATCGTGATTCAGCAGTCGTTGCTGGTCGGGATCGGTTTGCTTTCCGGAAAACGAAACGAACGAAAGAGGCCTGACAACCCTGGCGTTAATCCGCGTTCCCCTTCCCGGATGGCCGGAATCCTGGGGAAATCGATGGCCTATGTTTCCCTGTACCTTCTCACCACCCTGGTTACCCTGGTGCTTTTTTACCATTGGTTATCCTTCCCGGAAAAGACGAATTTTACGGCCATTTATCCCGTGCTGATCCTGTTCCTTTTCACCGTATCGTTCATGGGACTGGCCATTGGCTCCTGGTTCACGAAAAGAGCCCATGCCCTTATGTTCGTCATATTCATCTCCCCGATTGTATTCTTCTTAAGCGGAGTTCCCTGGCCAACCCAGTCGATGCCGGGTGTTACCCGTTTTCTTTCCCTGTTTTTCCCTTCCACCCCGATGCTTCCCGCATTTCTGAAGCTCCGGCTTATAGGAGGAGGTATCGCAGCCATCCGCCCGGAGATCCTCCTGCTTGCCGTGCAGTGCCTGGGATGGTTCTTTGTGGCCTGGCTAACGGATGTTTTCGTAACTTTCCGGCGCAAACCGACTCCGGATGGTTCCGCTGGAAATTGAAAGAAAATTCCTGGTAAATAAAGAGTTATGGCAGGCAACCCGCCGGTCGGCCGGGGAATTGTACACCCAGGCTTACCTGCACCGGGAGGCCGGACTTACCATTCGTGTGAGGGTGGTTGGAACGACCGGTTACCTGACGATCAAGGGACCACAGGAGGGATGTTCACGTCCTGAGTTCGAGTATGCGGTACCGGCGGAGGATGCTGAGGAGATCATCCGGCTTTTCGGCGGGTCATGTATCCGGAAGATCCGGACGCGGATACCTGCCGGCAGCCATACCTGGGAAGTGGATGAATTCCTGGAGGAAAACAGCGGGCTGGTCGTGGCCGAAATTGAACTGACCCATCCGGATGAGGCGTTTGAACGTCCGGCCTGGTTGGGGGAGGAGGTCACCCATGACTGGCGGTACAGCAATTCGGAATTATCGGTAAGACCTTACCAGCGTTGGGAGGGTGAATAAAAAAAGGGCATCGTTTCGGATGCCCTTGCGGTGGAGTATAGGGGAGTCGAACCCCTGACCTTTAGACTGCCAGTCTAACGCTCTAGCCAACTGAGCTAATACCCCGGCAAAATGAGGATGCAAAAGTAAGAACATTTTTCGAATATGAAACGACTTTTTGCTGCATTAAAAATTCAGACCGACGATCGGTTTCTTGCAAGCTACCGCAAACTGATGAGCGAATTGCGCCAGGAGCCCATCAAATGGGTGGAGGAGCACAACATCCATATCACCCTGAAATTTTTCGGGGAAACCGACGAACGCAGGATCCCGGGAATCGTTGAGATGCTGCGGCGGCGAGCGACGGAAACGACCCGTTTTTCCCTGCGGCTGAAGGGGCTGGGAATCTTCGGCAGTTCCTATGCGCCCCGGGTGATCTGGGTCGGTATCGAACCGTATGCCGACCTGGTGAAGCTGATGAAAAATGTGCACGACGACATGGCCGGTCTCGGGTTTGAACGCGACCGCCAGAACCTGGTTCCGCATCTGACGCTGGGACGAGTCAAATCGTTGCGCGATAAGGTCCTGTTTCAGCGAACCCTCGACCGTTACCGGGATCTTTCCAGCGAGGAGAGGGTCATGCAGGAGATCATTCTGTATGAAAGTGTGCTACGCCCCCAGGGACCCGTATATACTGCGTTGGAACGCCTTCCCCTGCTAAAAAGCGAACTCCCCTGATGCCAAGCGGCACCCGGGGAGTTCATGATGAGCAAAAAACGTACGATTTTACCGGTCGGCAGGACCTTCGAATTTCCTGGCCAGGAGGTGGTAGGCAATCAGTCCGATTCCACCCAGGAGGCAGATCATGGAGAAGTACGCCGGTTCTTCATCCATCGTGGTATAAGAGGCCACCACCTTGCCGAGCAGTATTCCGGTTCCGATTCCAACGAAAAGCAATCCCCATTTCATCGAGGAGTGTTCGCGCGAGGAATCAAAGATGGTTGCATTGGCGCCCTTGTTGATCAGCGCCAGGCGTTCTTTGTTCCGAACGAAGAGGTAGACGATTCCGTAAACCATGCCAAAGAACGCGATCGGGATTAAAAACTCGTTTGTCATTTCCGTAAAGTTTATTCCGTTTTCCGTTTCTGGTCCTTTTGACGCACGTTCTTTTGCCTGGTTACAAAGAGGGTCCAACTTCTTATTTTACAACCACTTTTTCGGTGAAGGTTCTTTCTCCGTTCGAGAGCCTGAACAGGTAGATCCCGGCAGGAAATCTCGACATATCCAGCTTTTTGGTGTAGGAGGCCGGCAGCCCGGTGAGGTTTTCCGAAAAGACTACCTGCCCGGTCGCACCGGTGAAGGTCAGGAACAACTGTCGCTCTCTTCCCCGGATTTCCAGGGTCAGTTCATCACCGACCGGGTTGGGGAAGAGCCTGACGGATGATTGGAGGCCCTGTTCGCCGATGCCGGTGCAGTCCTTCACGGTCACGCCTAAATCGGAACCGGTTCCTTCCCCGCAATCGTTTTTACCCTTTACCGAGATCGTTCCCGACTGTGCGGTGGCGGTGAAGGTACAGGTAACCTGGTTCGTTCCCGATCCCGCGGTAATGTTCACCCCGGCGGGGAGTGTCCAGATGTACGTGGTGGCGCCGCTGATGGCGGGAATGCCGTAGATCTTGTTCCCTGCGTTGATGCATACGGTATCCGGCCCCGTAATCGCTCCGGCCGGATCAGGTATCGTAGTGGTCGTTAATGATTTGGTCACCGTATCGCTGACGCCGCAGGTGTTCTGGGCTGAAACAGAAACGATTCCGTTGGCGCTTCCCCAGGTTACGCGCAGGGTATCGGTACCCTGGCCGTTGACGATGGTCACCCCCTCGGGAACCGTCCAGGTATAGGTGACGGCCGGGTTGTTGTTAGAGGTGTAGAATTTGACGGCACCGCCGTTGCACACGAGGTCGGGTCCGGTAATGGGATTCATGCCGGCCGGGGGCTGGTTGACGGTAACCGGAAGAACCGAAGCGATCGGGTTATTCCCGCAATCGTTCCCGGCGATAACCTGGATGGAGCCTGACTGGCTGCCCCACTGTACGGTCACGTTGGGAGTATTCTGTCCGCTCACGATCACGGCGTCGCCCTGCACACTCCAGGAATAGGTGGTGCTTCCCGAAACTTCCACAATGGAGTAGTCGGCTGTGGCGCCCGAGCATACCGATTGCAGTCCGGTGATGGGGCCCGGGGCGGGCGGGGAGGTATTGACGGTAACCGTGACGTTGTTGGACGCGGTAATTCCTGTGTTATCGGTGACGACAACCTGGTAGGTAGTGGTTTCAGCAGGGGTGGCAACCGGGTTGGCAATGGCCGGGTCGCTCAGGGTGGCAGCCGGGGTCCAGACATAGGTCATCGGCGGGGTGCCGCCCACCACGTTGCAAGCAAGCTGCGAGGTCTGTCCCTGGCAGATGGCTCCCGGTGTGGCGGTAGCGGCAATGGCAAAGGTATTGCCCTGTAACACCTTGATGGAAGCGGTCCGTTTATGGGCGGGAGTGCCGTTGGGGCCCTTGGCATAGAAGTTGGCCTGGTAGGTTCCCAGCGGAATATTGCCTGAGAGGATCAGTTTCACCGGTTTGGCCGACGGGTAAGAGGTGATGGTGTTACCCTGCGGAAATTCGAAGGTAATGGTGCCGCCGGTCGGGGCCGGGGATATTTCGGCTGAAAGGATCACTGTGTCGGTGTAAAGTTTCACCCCGGGTATGGAAACCTGGAAAGTGGTGTTGTCCGACGCTGTATAGAGGGTATCGGCGCTGTGATCGAGCGCCATGGCAAAATCGGGGAAATAGGCCGTCATGCTTTGAAAGGTACCCGAACGGAAGTCGGTCCAGCCGATCATCGACCCCTTTTTATTGGATACGACACCGTTGTAGTCGCCTTCGTAGCGGGGGGTTCCGCCGCCGCCGCAACTGGCGCAGTCGATCTTCATCTTTTTATTGGAGATCTGCTGGTTGGGCGCCCAGGTGGTTCCACCGTCGGTGGAATAGGAGGCATAGATGAGGGCGCTGTCGTTGGTGGGACAATCGCGCGTATCCATCCACATGGCATAAAGTTTCCCGGTTTCCTTGTCGCACCAGATGGCCGGGTGCCACTGCTGGAAGTTCTGGGTGTTGGGATCGTCGTTGATCCGGACAGCAGCGCCGAACGTAGCGCCGCCGTCGGTGGAGGTGCGGCACCAAACGTCGGATTTATTGCCGTTACCGCTGGGGAAGTTCGAAGCGTAAACGCAATACAGGTTGCCCCGGTGGAGACCGTAGCTATTGTCGGCGGCGATCATCGGGTAGGGGCGAGTACGCATGTTGCTGACCGAGTTGCGCTGGCTCACATAGCTGCCAACATAGTTCGAAAACTGCTGGGTAGAACGCAAAATAAACGTAGCGCCGCCATCGTTCGAACGGTAAAACGTGTACACGGATGCATTCCCCTGGCCGCTGTTGGTCACCACATAAACGGCACCGCCCTGGATATTGCCTTCCGGACCCACACATACCATCATTCCTGGAAGACTTTGGGTGGTTGGGGCGAAAGTCGAATTCCAGGTAACCCCGTGGTCGGTGGTCCGGCTGAAGCTTCCCACCCCGTTGTTGGTCATGGTCGAATACGCATAGTTGGCGTACGGACCCGCTGTTTGGTCACAGGCAATCCAGTTCTTGTCGTTACCTGAAATGGCGGTGACGGGTGAACTCCAGCTAACGCCGTTGTTGGTGGATACCAGGACTTTGCAACCCGTAATGTTCCCGTACATGTTTTCATAAAACAGGTTTCCGATGCTGTCGTAGGCCACCACCGGGTCGCCCTGCACGGAAGTACCGAAGTTCGCTGTGTTGTTGAACCAGTCGATCCCGTTTTCGGTGTGGTGGGGAGCATTGGTGTTGTAAGCCGTAAAATACCAGGTGGGCTGGCCCGGTTTCTCGGCCATGTTATTTTCCGCAAAATCGACTCCGAGACTGTAATTATCCCAGTTGTCGATAGTGACTACCGTCGACAGCGGTGCGTCGTTCACCACAGCGGCCGCCCGCTCGCGGAGGTACCAGGGAATCTGGTCGAGGTTCGGGTTATCGCCCTGTGACTGGGCCGTTAACCGGCCGGCAGACAGAACGAACAGAAAAAGAAAGAGGATAAAGGTGTTTTTCATATGGTTTCCGATTTAAAATACCTATAGATATGTATGAATGTTTTAGATTTACAAACATACGAAAAAAAATATATGTTTTTTTCTTTTCCGGCCTGAATGCATACCTGCAGAGGAGATTTCCTCCGCGGATCATGTAACTTTGTATGCGTTCCCCCGTCTAAAAGCCGGATGAAATACGAGGAAGACAACCACTACATTGACCGCGTGCTCAACGGAGATGTTGGCGCCTATGCCATGCTGGTGGCCAAACACAAGAACCTTGTATTTTCGATAGCCATGAAAATCCTGAACAACCGGGAAGATGCAGAAGAGGTGGCACAGGATTGCTTTGTGAAGGTTTACAGTGCACTGGGTACTTTTGAAAAGAAGTCGAAGTTCTCCACCTGGCTCTACCGGATTGTTTACAATGCCTCCGTTTCAAGGACCCGGAAGAAACGGATCGAGCAGGTTCCTCTCGACGATTATGTCATTCAAAATTATACAGGCGGCGATGCCCCCGGATCGGCGGAAGAGATTGACCCGGAAGTGCAGAAGGCGCTCATTGGGAGGGCCATGGAAAAGCTGGCCGATCATGATCAGTTGCTCGTCACGCTCTTCTACAAGAGTGATAATTCCATTGATGAGATCAGCCGCATCACCGGGATGAGCGCCTCCAATGTAAAGGTTCGCCTGCACAGGATCCGAAAGAAACTGCAGTACGATCTGGCCGGGATGATGAGCAAGGCAGGAGTTTATTAAACAAAATAGAGAAGACCATGGAAAAGGATGATTTTTTAGAGGATGATTTACTTCGTGAGCTGATCCGGCAGCACCCGCTGGATTCGCCTTCGGATGATTTCGTGGAGCGTGTCATGGCCGGATTGCCGGAGATGCCGGTTCAGGGGATAAGCCGGAATTCATGGCCGGAGATCCTCAAACAGATATTCCCTTACGTATTGCTGGTTTTTGTGCTGATCGGGGTAATGGCAACCTCCGATATCCCCGGGTTCGGGTGGGTGCCCGGCAGGGAGTTTCTCACCCAACAGGTCCTTCCTTCTGTCAAAACCTATACAAGCCTGATCTTCAATGCATTTTCATCCAAATACGTGCAATGGGGCCTGATGATCGGGGTATCGGCCGGGTTCCTGATCGGCATCGACCGGTTCTTCACACGACGTTCGGCTTTCTGATCCTCCCTGCGGTCAGGGATGACTCTCCTTCCATTGTTCCCTGAAACTCTTCGGGGCAAATTTCGGCAGCGACCTGCGCGGTCCCCACATTTTTGATCCAAAACGGCTGATCGCCTTGTTTTTCAGTTTGGAACTAGGCTTGTCGATCATCCATCGATGAAGCATGACGGTTTTCCAGCCTGATATGATCACCCTCCAGGTGAACGAGGTGTACTTTTTTAAAACGGCTTCACGACGATTGTTGAGCAGAAGCTCATGCAGCGGGATCCTGACCGGGCATACTTCGGTGCATTTTCCGCAGAGAGAGGAAGCAAAACTCAGGTGGTTGTACTCCTTCATCCCTAGGTAATGCGGGGAAATGACCGATCCGATGGGGCCCGAATAAGTTGCCTGATAGGTGTACCCTCCGACACTGCGGTAGATCGGACAACCGTTCAGGCAGGCGCCGCAGCGAATACACGAGAGGGCCCTGCGCTGTTCCCTGAACCGGAGTACTTCCGTACGGCGGTTATCGAGCAGGATGACGTACATCTCTTCCGGGCCGTCGGGTTCCCCTTCCGTGCGGGGACCAAATACCAGGTTGTTGTACACCGTAAGATACTGACCCGTACCGTGCTGGGCCAGGAGCGGCAGGAACAGATCGAGATCTTCGATCGAAGGGAGCAACTTTTCGATGCCGGCAATGACGATGTGAATGCGCGGGAAGGACATGCAAAGCAACCCGTTCCCTTCATTCTCGGTAAGCGCGACCGCACCCACGTCGGCCAGCAGGAAATTCGCCCCGGTAATCCCCACATCGGCACGCAGGAACTCCCCGCGCAGTTTTTCCCGCACAAACCGGGTGATCTGGCTGGGAGGACTTCCGGCGGGAAGATTGAACTTTTCATGGAACAATTGCGCCACATCCTCCTTTGATTTATGCATGGCGGGGGTAAGGATGTGATAAGGCTTTTCGCCGGCCAGCTGGACAATGTATTCACCAAGGTCGGTTTCAAAGACTTCCCGCTTGTTTTTTTCGAGCAGTTCGTTGAGTTCAATCTCTTCCGAGACCATCGTCTTTTGCTTGACGATCACCTGGGCTTTCGCTTTCTTAACGATGTTCAGAATTTCGCGCTGGGCATCTTTCTCGCTGGGCGCCCATATCACCTTGCCACCCCGCTTGCTGAAGTTGTTCTCGAATTCAACGAGGTACTTGTCGAGGTTATTGATGATCTTGTGCTTGGTGTTGGCTGCCCGCCTCCGGGCCAGGTCGAGGTTCTTATAGCGAAGCTTTCCTTCCTGAACCTGAACGTCGTACCGGCCTATGTTGTGATCCAACCGGCGCCTGTGTTCCGGATCGAACGACCGCTGACCGGCA
>DAONFN010000095.1:0-9527 GCA_035403625.1 Bacteroidales bacterium | reverse complement strand
CCGGAAATTCACTCTGCTGCCGGAAGAAACGATCAAAGCCTTGCAGAAACAGCACGATGAAGCGCCCCACCTCAGGATCCTGCAGAAAGCACTGGCCGAAGACATCACCCTCCGTGTTCATTCGCTCGACGACCTGAAAGCTGCCATCGAGGCATCGGAGATCCTCTTCGGAAAAGGAACCGCCGAGACCCTGATGAAACTCCCGGAAGAGACGCTATTATCGGTTTTTGAAGGGGTCCCGCAAAGTGAAGTAGCCGGAAGCGAGATAGCGCAATCAGTCGGCATCGTTGAATTTCTTACCGACTTTACCCAGGTCTTCCCCTCGAAAGGCGAAGCCCGCAGGATGCTGAAAGAGGGCGGGGTGCAGGTCAACAAAAGCAAGGTGGACGAATCGTTCCGCGTCGGTCCTGAGTGCCTGGTGAGCGACCGGTATATCCTGGTACAGAAAGGAAAGAAGAACTATTACCTCATCCGGACCGTGTGACATCCGGGCGGATGCCACCGGCAAGGCAGGCGCTGATCGATTTTCTGCAGATGATCCGGTTATCTGTGTTTTTCCTTTTCTTCACCATTTTCACCCAGCCCTTTCTTCTTTCTGCACAATCCGTGCAAAAAAGTGCCCTTTTTCTCGGCAACAGCTACACCTATGTGAATAACCTGCCTGTGCTTACTGCCGCCCTGGCCCATTATTCGGGCGATTCACTCTGGTTCGGAAGCCATACACCCGGCGGTTACACCCTCGGCTGGCAACCCATCGCCCATGCGACCGATACCAGCAGCCTGCACAAGATCGCACAGGGAGGCTGGGATTTCGTGATCCTCCAGGAACAGAGTCAAACGCCGGCCATCACCCGCCTTCGCGACAGTTGCATGTTTCCCGCTTCCATTGCCCTGCGTGATTCCATCAAAGCCGCCAACCCCTGTGCCCGCGTGTTGTTTTACCTCACCTGGGGGCGGCGTTTCGGTGGCATCCAGTGTTTTGCCCCGAATTACTGCAGCCCGAATTTCACCGGATTTTCGCAGATGCAGGACTCCCTGACGCATTCCTGCAAGATGATCGCCGATTCGCTGGCCGGCTGGATCGCCCCGGCCGGAGAGGCCTGGCGGTATGTGATCACCACTACGGGCATGGTATTGCATGATGCCGACGACTCGCACCCGAACCTGAAAGGATCGTATCTTACCGCCTGTGTCTTTTATGACGTGATCTTCGGGAAGCCGTCGGCGGGCAATTCTTTTACGGCAGGCCTCGATCCCGATACGGCAGCGATCCTGCAGTTGGCGGCCGATTCCATCACCTTTGGCTATTCCTCCCTGTGGAACCTGGGAATCGACCAGCCGGAAGCGGTCTTTACCACGCAGGTTTCGGGCGATACCCTCACCACCCATAACCTGAGTACGGGATCCGGCCGGTGGAGGTGGGATTTTGGCGACGGACAGACCTCTGCACTCTTTGAGCCTGTCCATGTCTATGCTGCACCGGGCGTTTATTCCGTTAAACTGGTTGTCTGCAACGACTGTTTCTGTGACTCATCCGTCATGCAGGTTTCAATTGGATCTGTCGGGATAGGCAAAGCGGATTTTTCTCCATCCGGCATCCGGATGACCCGGCCCGATGCGGCAGGTATGGTGCGGTTCATGGGCTATTCCGGCGACGGGATGCTCGTGATGTATGATCTCCCCGGGAGAACCCGGTTGACGGTGAAAGTCACGGCAGGCAGGGCCCGTCTCAACTCCTTTGACGGATCTGCAGGGTGCTGGGAACTGAAAGACATAAACGGAATGCCGATCGCCAGGGGAAAGTTCCTGAATCCCCCGGAATAAATTTACCGCTACTTCGAAAAATCCGCGGCCTCGTTGAAAGTGCAATTGATCACCAGGTTGCCGGCTTCACTGATAAATCCCCACCGCGGACCTTTCCTGACCAGCGCGAACCCATTTACATAATCGTTGACCTGGTCAAACTGCGGGTTGATGACATACACACCTTTCTTGCCGACAAAGCCCCACTGGGTGCCTTTCCTGACCCGCGCCATTCCACCGGTGAAATCCTCGGCGTCGTCAAATTGCGGATTGATCGCGTAAGTGCCGGAGGCATCGATATATCCCCACTCCCGGCCTTTTTTTACGCGGGCCAGTCCTTCGTGAAAGTCTTCCGCATGATCGAACTGGGGATTCGCGGTCCAGGTACCCTTGTCATCGATATATCCCCATTGATGCATCTTCTTCGCCCGGGCACGGCCCTGATAAAAGTCACCTGCTGCTTCGTACTGAGGATTGATGACGAAACCGCCCGTGGGATTGATGTATCCCCAGGATACCCCTTTTCTCACCCGTGCCAGTCCGCCTGCGAAATCTTCGGCATCATCGAACTGGGGATTGATCACCCATTTACCGGTCGGGTCGATGTAGCCCCAATCTTTACCGGTCCGGGCTTTGGCCAGGCCATCCACAAAGGGCCCGATAAAGGCAAACTGGGGATTTACCACATAGGTTCCCGATTGGTTGATCAGGCCCCAGAACACTCCTTTTTTCACACGGGCCAGTCCATCCTGAAAGTCCTCGGCATCATTGAACTGCGGGTTGACGGCAAAGGCTCCTTTCTCATCGATAAATCCCCATTCCCTGAATTTGGCCACCCGTGCCAGTCCCTCCGAGAAATCCTCTGCCCGTTCGAACTGGGGGTTGATCACATAGGAACCCGATTTGTCGATATATCCCCATCCCCCCAGGCTTTTCACGCGGGCGCGACCGTCGGCGAAGGGTTTTGCGTCGGCAAACTGGGCCGGGATCACAAATTCGCCGTTCGTATTGATATATCCCCAATCCTTCATAACCCTGACCAGCGCCACAGCATCGCGGACGCCGGCTTTTTTATCGCTGGTGGCAGGGGTGATCCGCTCTTTCGGTGCTTTGGGGGCGGGAGGTTTACGGGGAGGTCCGGGCCTCTGTGCATACAGGGTAAATGAAGCCAGGACAAACAGGATCAGGACGAGCTTTTTCATGGTTGGATGATTTGATCAGGGAGTAAAATTACAATATTTCGAAGGGAACCTTTACCTTTGGTCCACTAAAAAACGCGCTATGGTACTTTCAGCCTGCGGACTTATCTGCTCCGATTGTGAATTTTTCGGCAACCAGTGCCAGGGTTGCCATGCAGTGAAGGGACAGACTTTCTGGGCCCTTGAACACATGCCCACGAAGGTGTGCCCGCTCTACGATTGCTCGGTAAACCAACGGAAATACAAGGACTGCGGTGATTGTGCCGAAGTTCCCTGCGCCACTTTCCAGGGGATGATTGACCCGAACAGCTCCGATGAACAGCACCGCCAGTCGCTGATCGACCGGGTGGCAAGGTTGAGAGGGTGACGGGTGACAAGTGACAAGTGACAAGTGACGGGAAATGATCAGGAAGAGGTACCTGGTTGCTTTTTATTCCGTGACGGGGAATACGCGAAAGGTGGCGGAAGCCATATTTGACGCGCTTCCCGGTGAAAAGCGGCTGGCCGTGGTAGGCGATGCTTTGCCATTGGGCTCTTACGACTTTATTTTCTTAGGATTTCCTGTTATGCACTTCGGGGTGCCCCGGGCGGTGAAAGATTTTCTCCGTGAGATACCGGAGGGTACCGCGATTGCACTCTTTGTCACCCATGCCATGTATGAAGATCCCGGCCAGATGATCATGCTGAACCGGGAGTTGGAGAAATGCCGGTCGGTGGTGAAGGAAGAGAACCTGGCCGGCTTTTTTCATTGCCGGGGAGCGTTGTCACCCGCCACGGCGGAGGAACTCAGGGCGACCGGCATTCCCATGCTGATGGGGTTTGCCGCCATGCAGCCGCTTACAGAAGGGCATCCCAGTATGGAAGAGCTGGATAACGCACGGAATTTTGCGTTAAGCCTGGTATGATCCCCACCCCGTCAGAGTGGGGATCCCGTCGGGATTAGTTTACGAACTGCTTCGCGTAATATTTCGCCGTCAACTTCTCACCCGTCGCTTTTTCAATCATTTCATTCCAGTACCACCGGCTTCCGGGCGCAAAGATCTTCTCTTTCAGGAACGCGCCTACTTCGGGATGACCGGCGAAACTCTGGAACCGGTCGTCGCCCGTTTTCAGGATATTTCCGGTGATGTAATAGTAGAGCTGCGAAGCCAGCAACTCGCCGAGCAGGTAGTTGTGGTAGTAACAGGGATAGGTGGCGATGTGGATCTTGGTGGCCCAGTCGGGCTCGTTGCGGCCTTCCGGACGCTTCAGCATCTGGTATTTTTCCACCAGGTCCCACCAGAGTTTGTTGAGGTCCTGGTCGGGGTTCTTATACATCTCCTTCTCAAACCGGTACATCACCTGCGCCCAACGACTGAAAACCAGTTGTTCGAGGCGAAGCGTCTTGAAGCAGTTATCGGCGATCTTCATCTTTTCCTCTTCGCTGATGCCCGCCACATCCTTCAGCCATTGCGGGTTGGTCGAAAACCGGCCGAACATCATGGCGATAGCCTCCGTGGTGAAGGTATGCGCCGGATCCCGGAGTGTGAACGGGAGGTTCACATCAATGTTCTTGTCGTACACGGCATGACCGAATTCGTGCAACATCGTGTTCATCCAGTACTGGTTCGGTTTAACATTGCACAGCACACGCACATCCCCTTCGTTATCGATGTCTGTGCAGAAGGCATGCTGGTTTTTTCCCGGCTTTTCGTAAAGATCGCTGTTCTTCAGCATGTCATTGATCGGAAGCCCTATCCCGGCGTAATAGTCGGAAGCCAGGGTCTCCAGGTTCTTGTCCTTGTAATACTGATCCAGATCGACTTCATAAATCTTCGGCGCCTCCTGGAAGAAGCGGTTCTGGTAGTTCCACGGCATCAGCTCATCCCGGTTTTTCAACCCGTAATATTTGACGAAATAGTCGTCCACATCGTTCTTTACCGAAGCGAAGGAATTCCGGGTCAGACTGTCGAGCTCGTCGAAGAGCTTGCTTACCTCCTTCGGATCCTGGTCGCTGAGCGTCAGGCTCATTTCGTGATAATTCTTGAATCCCAGGTCCTTGGCTACTTCATTGCGGAGCTTCACCAGGGCGATCACATCGGCCGCAACCACGGTCCCGATCTTCTTCTGGGCTTCCCAGACTTCCCGCTGGTACTTCACATCCTTCGAGGAGCGCAGCACCTCTTCCACTTCGTTGTCCGACATCTTTTTTCCCTTCACCTCGGCACGGAAATTCCCGTACTTCTGCTCGATCGCGGTGCCCATCCTGACCATCGCGTTGAGTTTCGCGGTATCGGCCTTCGCCATCAGGAATGACCGGTAAAGCACGTCAAGCTGGCGGTTCAGCAGGCTGTCGGTGATCATCCCCGAAACCTTGATCTCTTCGAGTTTTTTCAGCGACTCCTTGTTGGAATAGAGCGCCATCATTTTCAGGTTCAGTTCTTCCGACTTTTTAAAGTCTTCCGGCTTCCCGGAAATGGCCGCATCCCAGGCGGCAAGGGTGGTTTGCTTGTACAGCGGGATCATCACCGAATCGTGCCGGCGGATAAAATCGGTCAACTCTTTTTTCATCTTTTCCTGTTTGGAAGTGCATCCTGCGAAACCCGTCACAACGACGGCCAGGGCGATCAGAATCTTTACAGTTTTCATGATATCGGAATTAATAACAGTTTACCATTTAATCATCCATCGGCACATTGGCCCATCAGCCCATCTCCCACTTCGACCCCTCTTTCCCGTCCTTCACGGTGATGTGAAGATTCTGCAGGGCATCGCGGATCTGGTCGGAGGTGCCCCAGTCTTTATTCTCGCGCGACCGCTGCCGGATGGAGAGGATGAGTTCCATCAGTCCATCGAGCACCTCCCGGTTGTCCCCGGTTTTTTCGTTCTTTATCCCGAGAACACCGAACAGATATACTTCAAACGCTTCTTTTATGCATTCAAGGGTGGGCAGGTTGATCTTCTGGGCTGAATCGGCGTTCTGGTTCACAAACTGCACGGCACCGAACAACTCTGATATTACCACAGGGCTGTTGAAGTCGTTGTTCATGGCTTTTTCGCAGTTGTACCGGATATCGTGCATAAACAAGGATCCCTGAACCTTGTTCTCCTGGTTAAAACGGATCAATTCCACCACGGTTTCATACCCGGAAAGCAGGCGTTTAAGCCCCTTTTCCGCCGCCTGCAGGGCCTCGTTCGAGAAGTCGAGGGTGCTGCGGTAGTGTGCCTGCATCATGAAGAACCGGATGGTCATCGGGCTGTATGCCTGGGTGAGGGCCGGGTGATTGCCCGTGAAGAACTCGTCGAGGGTGATGAAGTTGCCCAGCGATTTGCCCATCTTCTGGCCGTTGATGGTGACCATGTTGTTGTGCATCCAGTACCTCACCGATTCATGGCCGTGGGCTGCCCGGCACTGGGCG
The DNA here is from genome assembly GCA_035403625.1 of Bacteroidales bacterium. Taxonomy (GTDB): domain Bacteria; phylum Bacteroidota; class Bacteroidia; order Bacteroidales; family FEN-979; genus CAIVAT01. The sequence continues at coordinate 3,127 of DAONFN010000095.1, read as the reverse complement.
ATCTCGGCCTCGTGGTGCGGAAAGAGCAGGTCCATGCCCCCCCCGTGGATGTCGAAGGTCTCGCCGAGGTATTTGTTGCTCATGGCCGAGCATTCGACATGCCAGCCGGGAAAACCGTCGCTCCAGGGCGAAGGCCACCGCATGATGTGTTCGGGTTGTGCCTTCTTCCATAGGGCGAAGTCGGCGGGATTCCGCTTCTCATCCTGTCCCTCCAGTTCGCGGGTGTTCGAAAGCAGGTCGTCGAGGATCCGGCCCGAAAGCTGTCCGTACGGGTTCGATCGCCCGTATTTTTCCACGTCGAAATATACCGAACCGTTAACCAGGTAAGCATATCCGGCGTCGATGATTTTCTGCACCAGGCTGATCTGCTCGATCATGTGTCCCGATGCCCGGGGCTCGATGCTCGGGCGCCTGACATTGAGTGCATCCATGAACAAAAAGTAGCGATCGGCATAGTACTGGGCAACCTCCATCGGTTCGAGCTGTTCCACCCGGGCTTTTTTCGCGATCTTGTCCTCGCCTTCATCCAGGTCGGCTTCCAGGTGCCCTACGTCGGTGATGTTGCGCACGTACCGCACTTTATACCCAAGCTGCAGCAACCAGCGGTACACCAGGTCGAAGGTGATAGCGGCGCGGGCATGACCAAGATGAGGATCCCCGTAAACCGTCGGACCGCATACATACATCCCTGCGAATGGCGGGTTCAGCGGCTCAAAACGCTTCTTTGAGCGGGTAAGGGTGTCGTGGATTTGCAGGAATGATTCCATAATGGTGTGATTCAGGAAGGCAAAGGTAGAAAATTCCCGTTATTCCAATTACCGGCCACTCCCGGTACGGCCGGGTTTGAGGCCCTTCAGTTTCTGCAAGGCCACTTCCCGGTAAGCCGATGCCTGAGTGTATCCCGAATCGATCTCCAGCGCCCGGTCATAATCCGCCACGGCTTTGTCCCACTGTCCGAGGTTCCCATAGGCAATGGCACGGTTCACGAAAGCTTCCTTGTACCCGGGCCGCAATCCGATGGCACGGGTATAGTCGTCAATGGCCTGCGGATAATCCCCTTTGTCCGACCAGGTAGCGCCCCGGTTGGAGAATGCGTCGGTGTAGTCGGGACGGAGGGCGATAGCCTTGGAAAAATCGGCCAGGGCTTTGTCATATTCCTTTCGTGTGACGAAAATCACCCCCCGGTTGTTCCAGGCATCCGCATAACCGGAATCGATCGCGATGGCCCGGGTATAATCTCCGGCCGCCTCTTCGTATTTCCCCAGGTGGTAGTGAACGACGCCCCGGTTGTACCAGGCTTTGATATGGGTGCTGTCGATCGCGATGGCCCGGGTATAATCGCCCAGCGCCCGCTCGTAATTGCCGGTTTCCTCGAACACGACGCCCCGGTTATACCAGGCATCGCGGTACCCGGGGTTGATCCTTACTGCGGTCGAAAAATCGGCGATGGCCTGCGAGTACTCTTTTCGTTTCCACAAGGCCACACCGCGGTTGCTGTATGGACGGGCGAACGAGGGAGCCTTGGCGATGTTGTCGTTCAACAGGGTCAGGTCATCCTTCCACACCTTGTTCCGCTGGTACGTCATCACCGACCACAGGCCGATCAGCAGCAGGGATGCGGCTGCCAGGGCGATCCGGTTGCGGTCGTAAAGCCATTCGCAGAGCCCCGTTCCCAGGATCAGGAAGAAGCCGAAAGAGGGCAGATAGGTGCGGTGTTCGACGATGACATCCTGGATCGGGATGATGCCCGATTCGATGGAAAGCGTCACGAAAAACCAGGCGATCCCGAACGAATACACCCGGTGTTTCCGGTACAGCAGAACGGCCAGAACCACCAGTGCCAGCAGGAAAAGGAAACTGAGGAGCGTGGCCGGATGGAAAAAACCGTCGGCCACCGGGAAATCATATTCCAGGTGGAGGTTAACAGGCAGGAAAAGAAGCTGGATATACTTTACGATGACGGAAAACTGGGTGAAAAGATAATTCAGCGGGGTGATCGTTCCTACATGGCCCGACCTGGGAAGGACCGGGTGGAAGATGCTCATCGGGAACCGCCACAGGATGATGCCCAGCGTAATCACCAGCACAGGGATGGCAAACCACAACCATTTTTTTATCCGGTTTGCCGAAATTCCATTTTCATGTAAAAAGAAAATTTCCACCAGGAGAATGGCAATCGGCAGCGTATAGGCATTCTCTTTGCTCAGCACGGCCAGGACGGCAGCGATCAGGGAACCTGTGAAAAGAAGGTAAACCCGGGCTCTCCTTTTCTCTGCCAGGCGTGCCTTCAGGTAAAGCGAGAGGGAAAGAAGATAGAACAGGGCCGCCAGGGAGGTCATCCGTTGGACGATATAGGTTACCGACTGGGTGGCCAGGGGGTGGGTGATGAACATCAGCGCTGCCATCAGTGCAATCGGTTCCCGCCGGGCGACCGGTAGCCGGGTGGCCATGGCGGGGGATCGCAAAATCAGCAGCACCAGCCACCGCACGAGGAGGCCGTTTAGCAGGTGGATGACCAGGTTTACCAGGTGCCAGTACCGGACGTCGAGGCCAAAAAAGTGATAGTCGAGGGCAAAGGTGAATATACTCACGGGCCGGTTGGGGAGGTAATTCCACCAGGTGCCGACATCTGAAAGATTCCGGATCGCATTGTTATAGACAATGTGCAGGAGACTGTCGAAATGAAAAGAGCACTGAAATGAATTCGAATAAATAAGGGCGCCCAGCAGGAGAATCAGGACCGTCCCTGCGGCATGGAGGGAGTTCTTCTTCGGCTGGGACGTGGCACGGCGATCTCTTGTCAACGGCATTTTACTCACCCCGCAAAGGTAAGAAACTTGGCCGGAGCATTTCCATTGGTTTGTCCAATCCATCCTGACCCGCCGTGAAGCATGAAGCGCATTTTACCCTTTTCCTCCGGCAGGCCTTGTATTTACCTAACTGTTTGATTATATTTGTGATTGTATTCAAAAAACCATGCCATGAAAACGCTGGTTCTTTCTTTTCTGATGGCAACAGGCTTGATCCTGTGCGGACAGGCCCAGGTCGTTTCCGGTTTTGAAACCGGGACCCCCGACGGATGGACGTCGGAAGGCGATGGGATTTACTACTGGGAATCGGGTACCGG
>DAONFN010000094.1:0-9640 GCA_035403625.1 Bacteroidales bacterium | reverse complement strand
CCCGCAACCTTTCCCCCTGAAACCTGCCGGCCGCTGAGGTCGGTGAGGGTGTATTTTCCCGGCTTTACAGCCGGTTGGATGCTGACCCGGATTTCTGAAATGGCGGGGTTTGGGTACACAGCCATTCCCTGTTCCGGGCTGATCTCCTTCGTCCCGGTGAGCAGCGCATCGCAATTGCCGGCCACGGGGGTGCCCCAGGTTTCGGTACCTTTCCGGAAATAAACGAGTTCCTCCCGGTACTGATGAACATTTATATCCGCCTCAAGCCGGTAAACCAAGGTACAGCCAAGTCCGGAGGAATACCAGTACTCCGGGCCATATACTTCGAAAGGATCGTTGTAACACGTTCCATTATAATACAGACCCTGGGAGTTGAACTGCTGCACCAGCCGGTTGTTGTAAACCTCTCCCTTCCTGGCTGCCAGGGGGAGTACGTCGTTGGTGGAAAAGAAGGTAACGTGCAGAAACTCATCCGGGAGCAGGCTGACCGACGGATCTTCCGCCAGGGCATGAAAATTGAAAGACAGGGTGACCGTATCGTGCGAGGTCTGGGTATTGGGCGGGGGCATCGGGTACCAGGATTTCGTGCAGCGCTCAACCGAATAATGAACGGAATCGTTGTTGCCGTAAACCGTTTTTGACACCACTGTTTTGATCACCTTGGATTCCATGCCAATGGATCCGTAGGTGTCGAGAATATGATAATGGAATTCGTCGCCGACCTGGAAGTCATACACTTCCTGCCAGCCGAAGGGTTGCGGGCCCATGGGGGGAATGGTGCTTGCGGCCAGGGTCAGCTCCGCGGTATCCGCCGGGGTGCGGTATACGTCGAAAAACCGGGTCAGCCCGTAATGCTTACTCAGTTTGATCGATTTCCCATTGAAAATCCCCGAAATGTTGCCGCCTGCACTGTTTTTCGCCTGCAGCGAGATTACTTTGACCAGGTCGGTGGTATTGATCACGCTGTCGGTGAGGATGGCGGTGACCGTAGCCAGGAGATAGTTACCTCCTCCCAGCGTGCAATACCGCCAGGAGTCGTTCACCGCTGCCTGGGTGTTGATGGAAAGGGTGTCGTGGGTACGGTTGAAGAACCGGAACCAGCCGTCGTGCTGTTTCAGGACCTTGATCCCCAGGGCATCTCCGGCCGTCGTATCGCGGCACACAAACGCCGAGAATCCCGTGCTGTCGCGGACGGCAGGATAGGAGAAGAATAGCGTGTCGTTGTTCCCGGCAGGGGCCACCGAATCCCGCCTAAACGCTTTGAAATACCCGTCGGTACCCTTGAAAAAGGTGATCCCGGGGCGGCAGATCTGCTGGTAATCCTGGGCGGAGAGGATACCGGAACAGAGCACGAACAGGAGGGTAAGATATCGTTTCATTGGAGAAGGAGATAGGATATGACAAATATAGGGAGAATGGGTTGTTGAACCAAGTTGGGAAGTGTTCTATTCAAACACCACTTTCGACCTTCCCACCATCCGGCCGTCGGAGTCGGTCACGATGAGCAGGTAGATGCCACCGGCCAGATGGTTTCGTTGGATGACGAAGGAATTACCTGTGACTGCTCCGCCGGTGACCTTCCGGCCACTGAAATCGGTGAGACTGTATTTCCCCGGCGTTGTTATCTCCGATGATAAATCCGGAGGTAGGCTAATCCGGATTTCTGATGCGGCCGGGTTGGGAAAGACGGATAAGGCATGCCCGACCCGTTCCGGCTCTTCCACCGACAGCAAAGTACTGCAACTTTCTGCAACCGGGCTGCCCCAGAGTTCCTGACCTTTTTTAAAATAGACCAGTTGTTCGGTATGACTTTCATATCCCCTGGCTACGAATGCATAGGAATATTTCGTGATACCAAGGCCCGGGGCATAGGTATATTCGGGTCCGCCGTGTTCGAAGGGATCGTTGTAACAACTGTCGGGTAAGTAGTATTCATACCCTCCATGGTCAATCATGGTGATCTGGCGCCCATTAAAATTACTGTAGGCACACCGGACTCTCATGGCGGATCCAAAAGGAGAATAAAATTGATCTGGAAGCAGTCCGATAGTTGGATTGTTCGCCAGGGTAGTGAAATTATAGGATTCATTCAGGGTGTCATAAATCGTCTCTGTGTTGGGAGGCGGCGCAGGATACCAGGTTTTTTTACATATCTCTACCAGGTAGTGAACAGAATCGTTATCACCGTAAGAAGTCTTATCGAGGATTTTTTTAATCACCTTCCAGACAACAGTTGAAGTGTTGTACACGTGGGTACCAAAATAGTGGAATTCATCTCCGGCATCGAAATCGTAAACCTCGGCCCACTCCAGGATATGCGGGCCGAAAGCTGGAACCGTTTGCCCGATCAGTTGCAATCTTGCCGCATCGGAAGGGGCCAGATAAAGATCATAGAAATCGGATAGTCCAAAATGCTTGCTCAGCCGGAAGACCTTCTGATTGAATATTCCCGGGATATTCTGGTTGTCCTGATTTTTCGTTTGGAGAGAAATAACTTTAACGGAATCAGGAACACCCTGGATCGTATCCACCTGGATGGACGTAAGGGTAGCCTGCAGGTAGGTGCAGTCGGATATGGAACAGAATCTCCATGAAGTGCCCGGAGAGGCCAGGGCATGGATTCGGATCGTATCCTGTTTACAGTTGAAGAACCAGAACCAGCCATCGTGCCGTTTAATGATCTTACGCCCCAACGCGTCCCCATTGGTCGTATCCCGGCAAATAAAGTCATAGTGACTGGAGTCGCGGATGGCCGGATAGGAGAAAAATAGCGTGTCGTTGTTGCCGGCAGGGGCCACCGAATCCCGCCGAAACGCTTTGAAATACCCGTCGGTCGCCCGGAAGAAGGTGGTACCCGGCCGGCAGATCTGCTGGTAATCCTGGGCGGAGAGGATACCGGAACAGAGCAAACACAGAAGCGTAAGATATCGTTTCATTGGAGAAGGAGATGGGATATGACAAATATAGGGATAAAAGGTGAATTTCCAATCACTGGCAGAAGATGAATGGTATGACTTCCCCCGGCCTTAAGGCCGGGGGTAATCCGAATAACGAAGGGCAGGGCATGAATTACCCCGGCCTTTAGGCCGGGGGTGGGAAAAAGCCGGCTGAACCGGGGCTATAGCCCGAAACAAACCGGTCGAAGTCATACCTTTTCAGGAACTGCTGATACTCCTCCTCGAATGATCTCCGTTTATGATGATCCTCCTGTTTTCGGATATAATTCCGAACCCGGTTTACAGATGATTCACTGATGGATACCGCAAAATATTCATCCTGCCACCCGAAATGCCCGGATACCAGGCTGTTTTGATTGATCCATCGGGAGGATTCCCCTTTCAGGAGCATAAGGATCTTATCGACATCTTGCCCCGGTCCCAGGGAAACCAAGCAGTGGACGTGTTCCCGGTAACCATTAATGAAATCGAGATAGATCCCTTTTTCCATCGCGTTCTTTCTTATGTGATCGAAAATGATGCCCCTGATTGAATCATTTAACAGGGGCTTCCTGTTTTTTGTCGTCCAGACAAGGTGGACCCAGATTTTAATGTATCCCATGTTGATTTATTTTGGGCTGAAGCCCGGTTTTTGTTTGCTCTCTGCACCCCCGGCCTGAAGGCCGGGGTAATTCAAGGGATTGTTTGCCGTTCTTTACCCGATCTGAAGGCCGGGGTAAGTCAACCGGAGTACTGCTTTATCGGAGTTGCAGGCAAAAGGTGATACTAATGAAGAAACATTTATGCCGGAAAACTCCTATCTTGCACCCCGAATGATCCTCGGCACCGGCATTGACATCATCGAAGTGGCGCGCATCGAAAAAGCGATGTCGCGCGATACCGGGTTTCGCGACAAACTCTTCACCGAAGGGGAGATCGCCTACTGCGAATCGAAAAAGAACAGGTACCAGCATTATGCCGCCCGCTTTGCCGCCAAAGAGGCCTTTATGAAAGCCCTCGGCACCGGCTGGCGTTTCGGCGTCCGGTTTGCCGATATCGACCTGTTCCATGACGAACTCGGGCAGCCTCATATCCGCCCTGCCGGCATTGCTAAAGAATTAACGGACCGCTTGTCGGTTTCAAAAATCCATGTATCTTTATCGCACTTAAAAGAGATGGCGACCGCTATTGTGATCCTCGAATGTGAAACCGATCCTCCCGATGTCCTGCCCGCTCCCTGACCCTCCTCCACTCGCGGCCTTGCCCTTTCGTCCTTTCACCCTTTCACTAGTTAGCCATTTCACCATTTGAACCATGTCACACATCGGATCCTACGAAGAAAGAGTTAAGCAATTTGACTGGAGCCTTTCCGAGAAAGAGCTCGATTATCAGCCCGGTAACATCATCAACATCGGGTGGTACTGTTCCGACCGGATCTGCCGGATAGGTAAAGCCGCCAAACCCGCCCTCATCTGGGAAGGTTCGACCGGCATTGAAAAACGCTACACCTACGACGATCTCAGGCTCTGCAGCAACACCATCGGCCACTTCCTCCGGGGACTGGGCGTGCAGCCCGGCGAGCGGGTGTGCCTCTTCATGGACAAGATCCCCGAACTCTATATCGGCTTCCTCGGGATCCTGAAGATGGGCGGCATCGCACAGCCGCTCTTTTCGGCCTTCGGTGATGAATCGCTGTTCGTCCGTCTCGACAACGCGCAGACCACCGCCATCATCACCCAGAAAAAACATGCCCCCAAAGTGAGGAAGATCCTCGACAAGATGCCTTACCTGAAACATATCATCATTGTCGACGCCGATCCCGCAAAACCCCTGTTGGATAGGGAAGTCGCTTTCGACCTCGATCAGGCAGAAAAAATTGATGCCTTCGAGATCCATCCCACCTATGCCGAGACGCCCTCGGTGCTTCACTACACGTCCGGTACCACCGGGCAACCCAAAGGGGTGAAGCACGTGCACTATTCCCTCATTTCGCAATATCTCACGGCAAAATGGGTGCTCGACCTCCAGGACAGCGATATCTACTGGTGCACGGCCGACCCGGGGTGGGTCACCGGCACGTCATACGGTATCATCGGGGCCTTCAGCAACGGAGTGACCCAGTGCGTGCTCGACGCGGGCTTTTCGGCCGACAACTGGTACAAGTTCATCGAGAAAAACCGCATCACCATGTGGTATTCGGCCCCCACCGCCATCCGGTCGCTGATGAAGGCAGGGGAGGAGGTAATTAAAAAATACGACCTCTCCTCGCTTCGCCATCTCGCCTCGGTGGGCGAACCACTCAACAGCGAAGCCGTGATCTGGAGCGAACGGGTGTTTGGCAAACCCTTCCTGGATACGTACTGGCAAACCGAGACCGGCTCGATCATGATCTCGAATTATCCGGGGATGAAGATCAAACCCGGATCGATGGGCAAGCCTTTCCCCGGCATCACCGCCACCGTGATCCACCCGGAAACCTACGAACCGTTCAACGAAACGGGAAAAATCGGCCTCATCGCCATCAAGCCCGGCTGGCCTTCGATGATGCGCATGTACTGGAAAAACGAAGAGACCTATAAGAAGAAATTCCAGAACGGATGGTACCTACCGGGCGATCGCTCCAGCATCGACAACGAAGGCTACTTCTGGTTCGTGGGGCGCGACGACGATGTGATCAACACCGGTGGCCACCTCGTGAGCCCCTTCGAAGTGGAGTCGGCCCTGCTCGAACATCCCGCGGTCGCCGAATCAGCCGTCGTGTCGAAGCCCGACTTTGTCAACATGGAGGTGGTGAAAGCCTTCGTGACCCTGAAACCGGGTTTCGTCGCCAGCAAAGACCTCGATCTCGATATCATGAACTTCGTCAGGAAGAAACTCTCGCCGCTGGCGATGCCGCAGGAGATCGAGTTCATCGACTCCCTGCCCAAGACCCGGAGCGGCAAGATCATGCGCCGCATCCTCCACGCCAAAGAGTGGGGCGAAGAGATCGGCGATACGTCCACTCTGGAAAATGATTAGATAGCGAAACAGCGAGGTAAGGGCGCGCTGCAGCACGCCCCGACAACACGACAAACCCAATAACCCAAAAATAGGAGAAACACACCATGGATGAAATGAAAGAAATCATCAAGGCTTATGTGATCAAGGAATACGTGGAAGACGACACAGAAGTCACCTACGACACCCCGCTGATCTCGGGCGGCATCGTCGACAGTTTTTCAATGGTATCACTGAAAAGATTCCTGGAAAACAAGTACAGCATCTCCATCCCCGACGATAAGGCAACTCCGGAAGCCTTCGACTCGGTGAACAAGATCTGTGTCCTGGTCAGGGAATTTGTAAAGGAATAGGAGGGAGCCATGGCATATACCGATAAAACCCGCGGGATGTACGAAGAGATCCTCACGGGATTGAAAAACGCCGGACTCTTCAAACAGGAACGCTTTATCCATTCGGCCCAGGCGGCCGACATCGAGGTGGAATTTCCGACCGGCTCTTCCCTGAAAAAGGTGATCAACATCTGCGCAAACAACTACCTCGGGATGTCGAGCCATCCGGAGGTGGTCAAAGCCGCCCACGCCGGACTTGACAGCCACGGATACGGCATGTCGTCGGTACGCTTCATCTGCGGCACCCAGGACATCCACCGGAAACTGGAGCAGATGGTGACCGAATTCCTCGGGACGGAAGATACCATCCTGTTCCCCTCCTGCATGGATGCCAACGCCGGGGTATTCGAAGCCGTTCTCACCAAGGACGACGTGATGATCTCCGACCGGCTCGTCCATGCTTCCATCATCGACGGCATCCGCCTCTGCAGCGCCATGCACGACACCTTCAAGCACTCCGACATGGAGCACCTGGAAGAAAAACTGCAGCTGCACAACGACAAGCGCCTGAAAATGGTGATCACCGACGGAGTGTTCTCGATGGACGGGGATACGGCCAAACTGGACAAGATGGTTGAACTGTGCGAAAAATACGACGCCCTGCTCTTCATGGATGATTCCCATTCCAGCGGTTTCATCGGCAAGACGGGCCGCGGAACACATGAGAAGTACGGGGTGGTTGGCAAGATCGACATCATCACCACCACATTCGGTAAAGGATTGGGTGGCGCTTCCGGCGGATGCGTTTCCGGGCGGAAGGAAATCGTCGAGATGTGCCGCCAGAAAGCCCGTCCCTACCTCTTTTCCAACACCATTGCCCCCCCGGTCGTCGCCGGCGTCATCAAGGTGCTCGAGATCCTCTCAGCCTCCACCGACCGTCGCGATAAACTGGAAAAGAACACCGAATTCTGGCGCAAAGGGTTGATCGACGCCGGGCTGATCATCAAGGCCGGCGACACCCCGATCGTACCGGTGATGCTGTTCAACGCCAAGCTGGCGCAGGATGTTTCCCGCGACCTTTATGCAGAAGGCATCTACGCCATCGGCTTCTTCTTCCCGGTGGTGCCGCAGGGACAGGCGCGCATCCGCACGCAGATCTCGGCCGGGCATGAGATCCACCACCTTGAAAAGGCACTCGACGCTTTCCGGAAAGTCGGCAAGAAGTATGATATCCTGGGCAAGACCAAACAGGAGATCATCGATCGGTATGGAATGTAAACTCGCCAACCCGGCCCCGCTGGGCCTCATGGGCTTCGGGATGACAACCGTGCTGCTGAACATTCACAACGCCGGTTTCTTTCCGGTGACCGGAATGGTTCTGGCCATGGGAATCTTCTACGGAGGGATCGCTCAGGTGATCGCCGGCATCCTGGAGTTCAGGAAGGGAAACACCTTCGGGGTCACCGCCTTCACCTCCTACGGGTTGTTCTGGCTGACCCTCGTGGCCCTGTGGCTTTTCCCGGATACGGGAGCAGCCAAAGGAATTGCTACGCCGGAGGCATACATGGGATGGTACCTCTTCTTGTGGGGGATCTTCACCTTCTTCATGTGGATGGGAACATTCGGGAAGAACAGGGTACTTCAGTTTGTATTTCTTTCACTCTGGATCCTCTTTTTCCTGCTGGCGATCCGCGACTGGGCAGAATCTGCCTTGATCGGAACCATTGCCGGGTATGAAGGGATCGTCTGCGGCTTCTCGGCCATCTACCTCGCCATGGCGGAATTGCTCGAGGAATCACGCGGAAAGAAGATCCTGCCTTACTAGTTTACCGGGGTTCGGACACGAAAGGCCGAAGAATCCGGGGGATTGATCTAAATATTTTCCTCCGGGGATGTGCTTGATCTATTTTTGTTGGCGATAAACCGCCTTATGCCTCTTTTCCCGAAATTCCGGATCCCCCTTTTTCCCCTCTTCCTTTTCCTCTTAGCCTGTTCCTGTGCATCGTTCTCTATGGCCGGGAATACCGATCAGCGGCTCGATTCGATGGCACTGACCCGGAAAACGATCCGGGCTGTCAGGACTGGAACCGCCCCGAAGATCGACGGCCTGATGAACGAGGCGGTGTGGAGGACCGCTCCGGCTGCCGGTGACTTTGTCGAATATGCCCCCCACAGCGGCACCCTGCCGGCCCTGCCATCGGAGATCCGGTTCGCTTACGACGATGCCGCCCTTTACATCTTCGCCGTACTGTACGATCCGCATCCCGACAGCGTCTGCCGCGAACTCGGCAAACGAGACCAGATCGAATCGCTGAACACCGACTACATCTCCTTCGATATCCTTCCGTACAACGACGGACTGAACATGTATGAATTCAAAGTCAGCCCGGCGAACCTGCAGAACGACTGCAAATACTCCGCCGTGGGACAGGATGTCACCTGGGATGCGGTTTGGGAGACCGCCACCTCCATCACCGACACCGCCTGGACCGTCGAGGCAAAGATCCCCTGGTCGGCATTACGTTTTCCGAAAACGGAAGACCAGGTGTGGGGGATTAACATGTGGCGCAACATTCAACGGTACCATGAGTACTCCACCTGGTCGTGGGTCGATAACCAGTCACAGGATATCTTTCGTTACTACGGAACCCTCACCGGGATCCGGTCGATCCGACCACCGGTGCGACTCTCGTTCTCTCCGTATATCTCAGGATACCTGGAAAAACTGCCCGAGAATAAAGAGTTATCCTATTTCCTGCGCGGGGGGCTCGATTTGCGTTACGGTTTGACCGAGAGTTATACCCTCGACATGATGCTGATCCCCGACTTCGGACAGGTACAGTCGGACGATAAGGTGCTCAATCTCTCTCCCTTCGAGATCCGCTACGACGAAAAGCGGCAGTTCTTCACCGAGGCGACCGAACTCTTCAACAAATGCGAGATCTTTTACACCCGTCGCGTGGGAAATACGCCGCGGAAATACTACGATGCTTACGATACCCGGGAGAATGAAAAGGTGATCAAAAATCCCGACCAGACCCGCATCATCAATGCGACCAAGATCTCGGGCAGAAACTCGAAAGGGCTGGCCTTCGGCCTGTTCAACGCCATGACCACGAATACCCGGGCTACGCTGCAGGACACGGTTACAGGAACCACACGCAAGGTGATGACCCAGCCGTTTACCAACTACAACGTATTCGTGGTCGACCAGAACCTGAAGAACAACTCGTATGTGACCCTGATCAATACCAACCTCTGGACTCCCGATGATGGGTATTCCGCCAATGTAACCGGACTGGAAACCACCCTGAAGAACAAGAAAAACACCTTCCAGTTCTTCGGCAGGGCCATTGCCAGCCAGCAGTATGACCG
>DAONFN010000093.1:0-9756 GCA_035403625.1 Bacteroidales bacterium | reverse complement strand
AAAAAAAACCGGGTAAAAGGCAGTTCAAGTACACCGTCAAAACAGACGGATCCCCCATTAACCAGCGAAACCTCGAAAAACTCGACATCACCGAAAACATCTCCACCGACAATAACGGCACTTATGAGCTGACCCTCTCGGACGAGGCCATGGCCAAACTGAAACAATACCCGAATATCAAATCTATCGACCCGATCATCACCCCAAAGGATGAGGCGGATCCCAACATTTTCCCGTTCGACAGCTTATATAAATGGAATGTCGACAACTTCGGGCCGGTATGGATTCCGAAAAAAGGAGTTACCGTCCCGATCAATAACCGGAATATCTGCTTTTACCGGAGGATCATCGATGTATTTGAAGGCAACGACCTCCGGGAAGAAGGCGGAAAGATCTTTATCAATGGTAAGGAAGCTACCGAGTACACATTTAAAATGAACTATTACTGGATGATGGGTGATAACCGTCATAACTCCGCCGATTCCCGTTTCTGGGGATTCGTACCGGAGGATCATGTGGTTGGGAAAGCGGTCTTTGTGTGGTTGTCGCTGGATCAGAACAAATCCCTGTTCGACGGAAAAATCCGGTGGAGCAAACTGTTGCGTTTCGTAAAATAGATACCTTTGTAAAACGTACCTAACCTGTACACCATGAAAAAACTGATGACAGTATTCCTCGTCCTGATCGCAGGAATGTGGATTTTCTCCACCCAGGCTAACGCCGGGAAACCCTTCGAAGGGGTCATTACCTACAAGATAACCTACCCCGATTCCAAGGCCTCGGAAAGTCAGATGGCCATGTACCCGAAGGTGCTGATCGTGTCGGTTAAAGGCGATAAATCCCGTACCGATATTTCCATGGCAGGGATGAATACCGTCGAGATCACCGATTACAAAGAAAAAATGAGTGTCACCCTGCTCAACATGATGGGCCAGAAATATGCGATTAAAAAAACGCTGTCCGACATGGAAAAAGAAGCGGCAGAGGTTGGCAAGCCCAGTGTTGAACTCCAGGCTGAAACGAAGGTCATTGCAGGTTATACCTGTAAAAAGGCCATTGTCACGGTTAATAACGACGGAGCGAAGAGCACCTTTGAAGTGTTCTACTGCCCTGAACTCGGATCGAAACTGATTAACTTTTCCGACCCTATTTATAAGGACATAGACGGCACACTGATGGAGTTCTCCATGATCCAGAACGGTATGACCATGAAGATCACAGCCTCCTCCATTGAAAAGAAAAGTCTGCCGGAAAAAGATTTCCAGATTCCTGCCGATTACACCATTACCACGGTCGATGAAATGAAAAGTAAATTCGGCGGCGGTAACGAATAATCCTGATGGCCAAAACAATCCAGCCACCGCGGTCCAACGTTTTCAAGGGAGCGACGAACGACGACGAAACCCTGACCGTCGATTTGCCGCTTTTGCAGGAAGATCCCCCGAAGAAAAAAAAGGAGAAAAAGGAAAGGACCCGGCGGGAATCAAAGCCCCCCAAGCAAAAAAAGGAGCGCAGCGAGCAGGAAATCGCCGCGCAGGAAAGAAGGTTCCGCGTCTTCGGGCTTTTCTGCCTCCTGATGTCTTTTTATTTCCTGTTCTCATTTGCCTCATACCTACTCACCTGGCAGAACGATTTCAGTTATACCGACACGGTTTTCAAACATTTTACCCTCCAGGGATTCTTCGGGCAGAAGGTCCCCGTTGAAAACTGGATGGGCAAGATCGGCGCTTTGACCGGATACCTGTTCATCTCCAAGTGGTTCGGTGTCGCGTCCTTCCTGTTTGTGGTTATCCTCTTCAACACGGGTATGAAACATTTCTTCCATATCCGGATTTTTCCTGTTTGGAAAACATTGGAATACAGCTTTTTCGGAATCATCTGGCTGCCCGTTTGCCTTTCACTGACGGTCCCGGGAAATGACCTGCTGAGTGGCGTTTACGGGTACCAGGTCAACCTCTGGCTTACGGAATTCCTGGGTGCTTCAGGATTGGCGATGCTCCTGGGATTTACCGGCTTTAGCCTCCTTATTCTATCCTTCAACATCCCATTCAGATGGTTCGCGGGAGGGAAGAAAAAAGGGATCCCGGTAGAGGATACTACGCCGCCTGTTATGGAAACACAGGATGGGGCATCTGTATTGCCGGCGGGAGATGAACCGGCATCAATGCCGTTCAACCTGATGAAAGAACCGGTTGTCGAACCGGAAACAGGTAAAGAGATTGACCTTGAGATGAGTCCGGAGCCGGAACCGGCGGAATCTGCCCCGTCCGGCCTCGAACTCCAGATTGAACAACCGGCCAAAGAGGAGCCCGTTGCCCCGAATGACCACCAGTCGATAGAAACCCTGTATGATCCGAAACTGGACCTTTCCAGCTACAAGTATCCTCCGCTGGAACTTCTCAATGAGTATGGCGGGGATAGCACGAATGTCAATAAGGAAGAACTGGAAGCCAACAAAGACAAGATCGTTTCGACTTTGCTTAATTACGATATCCGGATCTCCAAGATCAAGGCAACTATCGGTCCGGCCGTCACCCTGTACGAGATCGTCCCGGAAGCCGGCGTCCGAATCTCACGTATAAAAAATCTGGAAGACGACATCGCCCTGAGCCTGGCGGCTATGGGAATACGCATCATCGCCCCCATCCCGGGGAAAGGTACCATTGGTATCGAAGTCCTCAACCAGAATCCTGAAATCGTATCGATCCGTTCCTTATTGGGTACCGAAAAATTCAGGAATAGTACCTTCGAACTTCCCTTCGTACTCGGAAAGACGATTTCGAACGAAACCTTCATCGCCGACCTGGCCCGCATGCCTCACCTTTTAATGGCAGGCGCCACAGGCCAGGGCAAATCCGTAGGTCTCAATACGATTATTACTTCCCTGCTATACAAAAAACACCCTTCGCAGGTAAAATTTGTACTGATCGACCCTAAAAAGGTTGAGCTAACCCTTTATAACAAGATCGAACGGCATTTTCTGGCCAAGTTGCCCGACTCGGAAGAGGCGATCATCACGGATACCAAGAAAGTCATCCGGACGTTGAATTCTCTTAATATCGAGATGGACAGCCGGTACGACCTGCTTCGCGACGCCCAGGTTCGGAATATCAAGGAATATAACGAAAAGTTCTTCACGCGAAAACTGAACCCGAACGAAGGACACCAGTTCCTTCCTTACATCGTGTTGGTGATTGACGAATTTGCCGACCTCATCATGACCGCCGGCCGCGAGATCGAGACCCCACTCACCCGGCTTGCCCAACTGGCCCGGGCCACAGGAATCCATTTGGTCATCGCTACTCAGCGTCCTTCGGTGAACATCATCACCGGGACCATTAAAGCGAACTTCCCCGCCCGCATTGCCTTCAGGGTCATATCTAAGATCGATTCCCGGACCATCCTCGACTCATCAGGAGCCGACCAACTGATCGGCCGGGGCGACATGCTCCTTTCAACGGGCTCCGACCTGATCCGAATTCAGTGCGCCTTTGTGGACACCCCTGAAATCGAAAAGCTGACCGAATTCATCGGTTCACAACGCGGCTACCCCGAAGCATTCCCACTGCCCGAATACTATGATGAAGAGAGCGGATCCTCCCCCAAGGAATTCGACCCCAATGAAAAGGATGAATTCTTCGGTGAAGCCGCCCGCCTGGTGGTCCAGCACCAGCACGGATCAACATCACTGATCCAGCGCAAACTGAAACTGGGATACAACCGGGCCGGCAGGATCATCGACCAACTCGAAGGAGCCGGTATCGTAGGCCCTTTCGAGGGGAGCAAGGCCCGTGAAGTACGGTATAAAGATCTCGACTCACTGGAAGAGTACCTATCCATCCTGGGCCAGAAATAAACCCACCCACTAAATTATTATCCATAAAATGAACTACAGACTGTTACTTACCGGAACGTTCCTGATGGCCGGTGTTTTCGTTTTTGCACAAAACCGTGATGCAAAAGCCTCCTCCCTGCTGGAAGAGGTGAGCCGCAAAGCCAAAGCCTGCAAATCGATAAAAACTGATTTTTCCTATACGATGGAGAATGCCAAAGCCGGCATCAACGAAGAAAAGACAGGAACCCTGCTCATCTCCGGAGATAAATACCGGATGACCGCATCCGGACAGACAGTTATTTGCGATGGAAAGACCATCTGGACATACATCAAAGAATCAAATGAAGTTCAGGTCAATACACTGGAAAACAAGGATGAAGCGCTTACACCCTCGAAACTCCTTACATCCTATAACGCAAACTACAAATCCAGGATAGTAAAAAGTTCCGACCCGGCCATCGAAAACGTCGAACTGACCCCGAATAAAGTCAAAAATGTTACCCATGCCATCCTGGGCATCGACAAAATGAAAAAACAGGTGAAAAGCTTTACACTTTTTGATAAGAGCGGCAATACTTTCCGGTACAAGATCAAGACATACCTGACCGACACTCCCGTGACGGATGCCGATTTCACCTTCGATGCCAAGAAATTTCCCGGTGTCGAAGTGATTGACATGCGCTGAAATGTTCGAGCGGCGCACCACCGACCCGGTCCGCCTCCAGGCTCTCGCACGGGAGATCAGGAAATCCGTCATCCGGTCGCTGACAGCTGCCGGATCCGGTCATCTGGGCGGTTCGCTGGGGCTCGCAGATATTTTTACGGCACTCTATTTCTCGTTCCTGAATCATGACCCGGATAAACCCGGATGGTCCGATCGTGACCGGCTTATTCTCAGTATTGGCCATGTAGCCCCCGTATTGTATGCGACTCTCAGTCACTGCGGGTATTTCCCTGTCGAAGAATTGCTGACCCTCCGCAAGTTGGGTAGCCGTTTGCAGGGACACCCCGGCCGTGATCATGGTCTGCCCGGCCTTGAACTGTCGGCCGGGTCGCTTGGTCAGGGACTATCGGTAGCCACCGGGATGGCGCTGGCCGCAAAGTTGGATGGTCGGTCCAATCGGGTCGTAACGATCCTCGGCGACGGAGAACTGCAGGAGGGATCCGTGTGGGAAGCGGCTATGGCTGCCTCCCATCATAACCTGGGTAACCTGTTGGCAATTGTCGATCGTAATGGGGTTCAGATCGACGGGGATACTGAGAAGGTAATGGCGCTGGAGCCACTTGAAGCGAAATGGCAGAGTTTCGGATGGCATGTTCTATCCTGCAACGGACATGATTTCAACGAAATACTGGATGCTTTTCACAAAGCAGGGGAATGGCGGAGCAGCCCTGCTGTAATTTTAGCGCATACACAAATGGGAAAGGGCATTCCATCCATTGAAGGAGATTATCGCTGGCATGGAAAAGCCCCATCCCCGGAGCAGGCAGCCGGGTTTCTCCAGATCCTGAGCAGCTGATAAGTCAGGTCTTTACAATGATCCCTATTGCAATATTTTGAAAGTTCACGAAGATGATCCCATTCAACAACAGGGGCAACCGCCCGACCAAGACCGGATTTGGAGAAGGACTTCTCGATGCCGGTACCCGGTTCCCTTCGGTGGTGTGCATCGGAGCGGATATCACGGCTTCGGTGGGGTGTAATCTGTTCGCGGATGCCTTCCCAGAAAGGTTTGTTTCGCTCGGTATTGCAGAGCAAAACTGCGCAGGTGTGGCCGCCGGCCTGGCCCTGGAAGGTAAAATTCCTGTTTTTTCGACGTATGCGGTGTTCGCCGCACTTCGTGCCGCCGACCAGATCCGGGTCTCTGTTTGCTATAACAATCTTCATGTGATCATCGGCGGCGCTCATGCCGGGGTCTCCGTCGGACCCGATGGAGCTACGCACCAGGCGCTGGAAGATATGGCCATCATGCGGGTGCTTCCGAACATGACGGTTCTCTCACCATGTGATGCCACACAGGCCCGGCAGGCTGTGACGGCAGCTATTGAACAGTGCTGTGGTCCGGTATATATCCGCTTCGGCAGAGAGGCCATGCCCGATTTTACCTCTCATGGAATGGCATTCACCATTGGCCAAGCCCAGCGCCTTCTCGATGGGAATGATGTCACCATCGCGGCCACAGGCCATATGGTATGGGAAGCGCTGCAGGCAGCCGAAATACTGGCCGCAGAGGGAATCCGTGCGCGGGTTCTGAACTTTCATACGATCAAACCCATCGATGAGGAGGCTATTATCGCGGCCGCTGAGGAAACAGGACTCATCGTGACGGTCGAAGAACACCAGGTGACGGGGGGATTCGGCAGTGCAGTGGCTGAAGTAGCAGTACGGTATCATCCTGTGAGGATGGCCATGATCGGCATGTCCGACCGTTTCGGTGAATCGGGCCATCCAAGGCAGCTCCTCGAAAAATTCGGCCTGACCGCGGATGCAATAGCCAGGAAATGCAGGTAGAACGTGTCACGGTTACCTTGATAACTCGACCACTTGAACACCCGACCACTCGATCACTCGACCACTCGACCACCCGCCCCCTACCTCACTACCCCCTCCGGGTAAACAATACGGTACAGGATCAGCCCCTTCGCCGGTGCCGAATCGCTCGCCTTGCATCGATCCCGGCTTTCGATAATTCCCCTGAGGTCTTCCGGCGTAATTTTCCCCCGTCCGACATCAAGGAGGGTCCCAACGATTGCTCTTACCATATTTCTTAAAAAGCGGTCGGCTGTGATGGTAAAAACACGCTCGTTTCCCTCCTCATTCCAACAGGCCTCCGATATGCAGCAGAGGTTGGTTGCAGTATCGGTATCCACCTTGGAAAAGGATGTAAAATCGGTGTAGCCTTTAATGATCTCCGCTCCCCGATTCATGGCTTCGATATCAAGCGGGCCGTACAGGAATTGTGCGAACCGGTTACGAAAAGGGTTCTTGACTCCGGTGAGGATGTACCTGTAAGTGCGCGAAATAGCGCTAAAGCGTGCATGAGCACCGAGTGGTACCTGGAAGATTGAAAAAACGGAAATCTCCTCCGGCAGGAACGAATTCAGCGAGAACACAAGTTTCTCCCTTTCACGGTCGCCAAGTTCTGCTTCAAAGTCAAAATGGGCATAGAAATCGGCTGCATGCACGCCGGAGTCCGTCCTACCGGCACCCGTTAATACCACTGGTGTACGGAGCATCATTGATAGGGCATCTTCAAGTCGTTGTTGGACTGACACCCCATTCGGCTGCCGCTGCCATCCATGAAAAGGGGTACCGTCGTATGCCAGATGGATGAAAAAGCGGTTCATGTGTTCAAGATTTCAGCGTGAGATCTTCCGGATTTCCGGCTGCGGCAAAGGTAAGCGACTTTTCTTTCAATACAGTAGGCCTGCTATTTAGACCGCCTTCAAATTGTCTGGATTTCGTAAATTTCCCCTCTATTGTTAGTTTATTAACAAATAAATTCTAATTTTGCAGGGTCTTAAGCTGATAATCGTTTCACAAGAATAATCAACTAAATATCAAGGACAATGATACCAACCGGAACGAATTACATCAATGAATTGGTTGCACTCTACGGCAAAGAAAGGACGAGCCTAATGCCGATCCTCCAAGGGATTGTAGCCAGGAAGAATTTTATTTCGGACCAGGACATGACGGAGATCGCAAAGGAACTTGATCTTTCCGCGGCCCAGGTGTATGGAACGGCTACATTCTATTCGTTTCTCGATACTGAGCCCCGTGGCGAGTATGTCATCCGGGTCTGTAAAACGATTACCTGCGACATGCACGGGAAGAAAACAATTGTGCAGGCCCTCGAAGATATGCTGAAGATCAAAGCGGGTGAGACCACACCGAACAAGAAATTCACGCTCCTCGAAACAAACTGTCTTGGCTGGTGCCACGAAGGACCGGCCATGCTGATCAACGATGTTCCTTACAGCGGCCTTACCGTTGAAAAGGTGCACGATATAATCAGTGAATATATAAACAAATAGTGATCACAGAAAATAGGAGAAACCGTCATGTCAGAACAAACCCTCAAACGAGTCGACTTAATATTCGGGGAGTACTCCAACGAAAAATATAAGGTACTGGCACAGACCGTGACCAAGACCAACGAAGATATCCTGAAAGATCTTCTGGATTCGGGCCTTCGCGGACGCGGGGGCGCAGGATTCCCTACCGCGATGAAATGGAAGTTTACCGCCGATGCTCCGGGCGACGAAAAATTCGTTGTCTGCAATGCCGACGAAGGAGAACCCGGAACGTTCAAAGATCGCGAAATCCTTTACAGGGTCCCCCGAAAGGTCTTTTCCGGAATGGCTATCTGCGGGAAAGTGATCGGAGCGAAAAAAGGTTATATGTACCTCCGTGGCGAGTATCGCTTCCTTCTCCCCGCCCTCATGAAGGAGTTGGATTGTTACCATGAACATGCCAAAGCACTCGGACTCGACTTTACCATTGAGATCAAGATGGGATCGGGTGCCTATATCTGCGGAGAAGAAAGCGCCCTGTTCGAATCAATGGAAGGCAGTCGCGGTGAACCCCGTAACAAGCCCCCCTATCCCACCACCAGCGGATTCATGAAAAAACCGACGGTGATCAACAATGTGGAAACCTTCGTCAACGTACTGATGATCATGCGTCTGGGTGCCGAACAATACAGGAAACTCGGCACCAGCGACTCCCGCGGTTCCAAGGTATTCTCGGTATCGGGCGATACCCCGATCCCCGGCATCTATGAACTGGAACTGGGAATGCCCCTCGATAAATTCGTGGAGGAATTCGGCGACGGAGATACTAAAGCAGTCCAGGTTGGAGGCGCCTCCGGTTTCTGCGTGCCCCGAAAAAAATTCAAAGACACTATCATCGGGTTCGAAGGCGTACCTACCGGAGGTTCCATGATGATCTTCAACAGTTCCCGCTCCATGTACAATGTACTGCATAATTACCTCGAGTTCTTTGAAGAAGAATCATGCGGTCAGTGTACCCCTTGCCGGGTCGGTTGCCAGCAACTGCTCAAAGGAATCCGGGCAGTTAAAAAAGGGGAGAAAAAAGCAGTTTACCTCGACCAGCTCATGAAACTCAGCGAAAGCATGAAGATCACCGCCAAATGCGGGCTGGGCCAGTCGGTCGCCAACTCATTTTCCTCCATCGTCAACAACTTCCGGGAGGAAATGATCTACTAATCCAGTATTAACCATCAAGAGATATTATATCATGGCCAAAACAATCACTCTTACCATTGACGGAATACAGGTCACCGTAGATGAAGGTACGACCATTCTGGAAGCGGCCCGCATACTCAATATCCACATCCCGACCCTCTGCTACCATGAAGATCTTTGCGTAGCAGGGAACTGCCGTGTCTGCGTCGTGGAACAGGAAAAAGTCAGAAACCTCCCGGCTGCATGTGCCACCCCGGTTGGAGAAGGAATGGTAATCCATACCAATAGCATGAAGGTCAGAATGGCCCGTAAGCACATCGTCGAGCTGCTTCTTTCCGAGCATAATGCCGACTGCACCAAATGCTACAAGAACGGAAACTGCGAGCTCCAGGGACTGGCTTCCCAGATGCTTACCGGCGACCACCTGTTCCTGGACCTGGTCCCGGATAAAAAGTACACCATCGATATGTTCAACACGGCTATCATCAAGGATGACAGCCGATGTATCCGGTGCCAGCGCTGTGTAAGAACCTGTGAGGAACTCCAAAGCGTAAGTGCCCTTGGCGTCGCTCACAAAGGGAATAAAATGAAAATCTCCACTTTCTTCGAACATTCACTGTTTGAAGTAGTGTGTACCAATTGCGGCCAGTGTGTAAACCGCTGCCCGACCGGCGCCCTGATCGAACGCAATTATATCGATCAGGTTTGGG
>DAONFN010000092.1:0-9778 GCA_035403625.1 Bacteroidales bacterium | reverse complement strand
ACCAACCTAACTTTCCTCTGGACATTCCCGGGTGGAACCCCCTCCTCCTCCACCCTGCCAAATCCTCAAATCACGTATAGCCTACCCGGTGTTTACGATGTAAAACTCAAGGTCAGCAACGGATACTGGAGCGATTCGCTCACCCGTTCCGGGTATATGCATGTCCACGACCAGCCGGCTGCGCCCGTCATATTGGCGAACGGGTACATCCTCACCAGCAATTATCCGCAGGGAAACCAGTGGTACCGGGACGGGAGCCCGATGGCAGGCGCCAATTCCCAGCAATACGAAGCAATGCAATCAGGAACCTACTGGGACAGGGTGACCCTGGATGGCTGCGAATCGGATACGTCGAATCACATATACCTGATCATGGCAGGTCTCGGATCGCTCCAGACGCCAAACTTACAACTTTCACCGGTTCCTTCAACCGGTACCTTCACGCTGTCGTTTTTCTATTTTCCGGAAGAAAATTGCCGGTTGACCGTGACCGACCATCTCGGAAAAGGTGTTTATCTCGAAGATTTCAAATCGGCCCCGGGACGGAATAACAAAACGGTAATTCTTCCACAGCTTTCCAACGGAATTTATTTTGTGACCCTAACTATGGACGCCGGTCCGGTTACCCGGAAAATGATCATCACCCTCAACTAGTAAAAACATTCATCATGAGAACTACCCTGACTCTCCTCCTGTTCCTCGCGGTTCAGGCGCTACAGGCCCACATCTGGCGGGTTAACAACAACCCGGGAGTGAACGCCTCCTTCGTCAACTTTACGGCCGCACAGAATGCCGCTGCCAACGGAGATACCCTCTATTTCGAAGGTTCTTCCACCTCCTACGGAAATATTACCGTAACCAAACCCCTGGTGATCATCGGCCCGGGGTATCTTCTGACGGAGAACCCACAAACCCAGGCCAATCCGATCCCGGCAAAGTTCGGTTCCATTGCACTGAACACCGGGAGCAGCGGGAGCGTGGTTGCCGGTCTGGAGATATCCTCCGGCGTGACCATCTATGTCGGGAACATTTCCGTGATGCGTTGTCATATAACCGGTACGGGGGTTGTACTCAATTGTTCCTCTTCGTCGTACGGGAATATCTTCATTAACGGAAACTACATGTATTCGGGGAAGGTCTCGAACACCGGCAACACGAACCTCGTGTATAACGTCATCATCAGCAACAATTACCTTAACGACATGTACTCGTCTATCGCCCTGACAAGCAATTTCAGTGGCGTAATTTCCAACAATATTTTGGAAGATGACCTGGGGGTATCCAATTTTACCATTATCAACAACATCCAGCGCAACGGTGATATTTCTTTAAGCAACTGCGTATTATTCAACAACCTGTGCAATGGCACCCAGTTCCCGGTCGGTAACGGCAACCAGCAGAATATCAACATGACCGACGTCTTCTTAGGGACCAACAGCACCAGCACGGATGGCCAATGGCAACTGGCCGTTGGTTCGCCTGCCATCGGAGCCGGAAATGACGGATCGGACTGTGGTATTTTCGGCGGAGCCACTCCGTACGTTCTCTCCGGACTTCCTTCCATACCGGCGATTTATGAGATCAACATGCCATCGGCAGGCACTTCGGCCAACGGCATCAATGTTACTGTTAAAGCCAAGACCCATTGATACCGCTCAATACAACCTCCCCGATGAAACGGCTTGTACCCGTGGTGTGGAGGGTCCTCACCTTGTTGTCCATACTGGCAGCAACCCTGCCGGAAGCCTTTGCAGTAACCGCCTTTCCCGGGTTATTCTCCTTCAGGCAACCGGATGGGTCGAGCGTTACCCTAATGGCCTTTGGCGATGAATGGATCCATGGAGTCAAAACCGCCGACGGATATACGGTACTTCAGAATGCAAAAGGTGGATACGTCTATGCCCGGTCCGACCAGGCGGGCGACATGGTATTCACCGATATCCTGGCCCATGACAGTGCCGGAAGGCCGCTGCAGGAATCTTCTTTTTTGAAAACGATCCGGACAGGACTTTTCTTCAGTGATGCTCAACTCCGGAGCATGAAAAGCCGGTTAGCCGACCCGGGTTCACCCACCCCATCCCTCACCGGGAGTTTCCCGGCAACCGGGACCCGCAAGCTGATCATGATCCTGGCTAATTTTTCCAATACCTCCACGACCTACACCCAGGGGGATTTCCAGGCCTTCATGAACCAACCGGGCTACTCCGGTTCGGGGAGCTTCCGCGATTATTACATGGAGGTATCTTACGGCAAATTGGTGATCAATACCACCGTGACCGTTTGGGTCACCTTGCCGAACTCCCACGACTACTATGGTCCACGAAGCAAGTGGGGTGAATTTGCCCTGGCGGCGATCACTGCAGCCGATCAGCAGGCATCCGTCAATTTCGCCGAATTTGACAATGACGCCAACGGGATCGTCGACGGGATCGCCATCATCCACCAGGGCCATGGCCAGGAGGAAACTCATGACACCAATGATATATGGTCTCACAGTTCATCCCTGTCCAATGCTGCATGGGGATTCACGCCTGCGCAGCGAACCTTCGACGGAGTTTTGGTGGATGCTTACACCACCCAACCCGAGCAGGTGGCATCCGGTATGTGTACCATCGGGGTCATGTGCCATGAGTTTTGTCACAACCTGGGAGCGCCCGATTTCTATGATACCGATTACGAAACCGGAGGTCAGTACGACGGGACCGGGAAGTGGGACCTGATGGCCCAGGGCTCCTGGAACGGAATAAACGGCAATCTTCCGGCTCACCCCAATGGCTGGATCAAGTCCTATCTGGGATGGACCACCCCGGCCATCCTGTCGAATCAGCAAGTTGTCTGTCTCCGGAACGTGCAGGCATACCCCGACGCCACCGTTTACCGTACCGC
Source organism: Bacteroidales bacterium (assembly GCA_035403625.1). Classification (GTDB taxonomy): domain Bacteria; phylum Bacteroidota; class Bacteroidia; order Bacteroidales; family FEN-979; genus CAIVAT01. The sequence goes on along the minus strand of DAONFN010000092.1, from coordinate 6,892 downwards.
CACCCAGGGAGAGTATTTTCTCTGTGAAAACAGGCAGAAAACAGGATTTGACGCCGGACTTCCAGGCCATGGATTGGTCATATACCATGTTGACAGTTCCTTCATGGCCGCCCACATGACAGACAATACCATCAATGCAGGCGCACACCAGGGATTGTACCCGGTATGTGCGAACGCGACCGGTAATCCTGTCGTCACGTATGGAGTCATTAACAGCGACGGATGCTCATTCCCGGGCAGCGGGAGCAAATTCGAATTCACCGACAATACCATTCCAAATGCCCGTTCATGGTCGGGAGCCGGTACCCTCCATCCCCTGGTGAACATATTTGAAAATGCCTCATCCAGGGAGGTAACCTTCATTTTCGGTGATGCTACATCACAATTTCTGCAGAGAGGCGAGTACTTTATCGATATGGACCCTGGCGCAGGAAACGGAACTCCGCTTGCATTCTCTTCGGGACCGCTAGCCACAACTGAATTCAACCTCCCGCTTGGCGATCTGAGTTGCTGTATTCATTCACTGTATATCCGGGCCAGGAGCACCGGCGGACAGTGGGGGATGGTACAGGCCCAGCCCTTTTATCGCCTTAAAAGCGAATTACCCATCCCGGTATGCCTGGAGTATTTTTTTGACACCGATCCGGGAATCGGGCAGGGGATACCGATCCCGCTTTCCTCCGGCATCAACCCGGTGACAGAATCGTTGAACATCCCGATTACAGCCGTCAGCTCGGGCATTCACTCCCTTTTCATCCGGGGGAAAGACCAGTACCAGCGATGGGGCATCGTACAGACCGCGGTTTTCTACAAAGTGGAAACAACCGGGTATCCGGTATCCGGGTTCGAATACTTCATCGACACCGATCCGGGAACCGGTCAGGGGATGACGGCAACGGTACCGGGAATTTCGGGGTCCAACGCCAGCTCATCCTTCCTGGTTGATCTTTCTGAAACGGCTCCGGGGATCCACACTCTCTACATACGAACCCGCAACACCGGCCATCAATGGTCGATCACTTCCCGGATTCCCTTCTATCGCGCGGAAAGCCATGACCAGCGTGTCATTTCAAAGCTGGAATTCTTTCTCGACACAGACCCGGGCCACGGAGCCGGACTTCCCGTGCCTGTTTACCAGCCCTTCTCCTGGTTCGACCAAACCTTTACGGTTGACCTGAGTTGCTACCCGGCCGGTTCCCACCGGCTCTACTTGCGCACGGCCGATGATGCGGGGCGGTGGGGCCTGACGACAAGTCAACCGGTGTCGGTTACCATTTCTGCCCCGGTTATCAGGGTAATGGGATCGCTTCCCCTGACCCAGGGCCAATCCGTTTTGCTCAAGGTCCCCAAAGGGATCGGCCGATCGTATGAATGGCTGCGGAACGGCATGGCCCTCTCAGGTGCAAACGATTCAACCCTCGAAACCTCCGTCGCCGGCAGCTATCGTGCCGTCATTCACCATCAGAACCTTTGCACCGATACGACGGCGCCTGTGGAGATCACCATCCAATTCCCGGCTCAGTTGACGCTCGCTGGAATCGCCCTCCAACCCGGTGACGAAGCATGTTACGGCGCCCTTCAAACCATCCTGGTTGCCGGCGACGGCAGCGTGTTTACGGTGAACAACGGGGCATCGGCGACCCTCGTGTCAGGGCAGAATATTGTACTGCGACCGTCGGTCCAGGTAAAAGCAGGAGGATTCCTGCACGCCTATATTGCTCCGTCGGGCCCCTTCTGCCAAGGTCCGTCCTCGCCGTATACCGCTCATACAACTTCCGGACAATACGACCCGGCAACTTCAGCTTCCGCCTACCGGATTTGGCCCAATCCCACCAACGGCCGGATTTCCATTGCCTGGACGAATCCTCAAGGTGATGAGACATGGACCATCGCCGTTTTCAACAGCATGTGGAAACGGATCCGGGAAGCAGAGGGGATTGGGGCAGGACCAGCAACCATCTCGCTGGATGACTGTCTCCCCGGACTTTATATTGTCCGGATAACACGGAACAACCAAATCATGACAGGAAAAATCATCCGGTTATAACCATCCGTCAAATCTTTCCTGTCATTGGCCGGCGTTGATCAGAGTTTAGGGAGCGCTTTGTTCAAATCTTCCTTGCTCTCCAGTGCATCCAATCCCTTCGCCATATAATGGATTTGCAGGGAAGGATGATCCGTAATGGAAATCAGGGTGATTTTAATAATTGAACGTTCCGTGGTCCATACTGAAGTCAAGGTCAGATTTCCTTCGCTGATCGCCTGGCCGTAGTTCTGTTTGTCGGCAGGAGTTGTGTTCGCCCGCCATTCCTCTTTCTCAGTCATCGGCTTACCGTACTTCGTTGCCAACAGATTCTTGAACTTGTAGTAATCCTGCAGAACAAGCTGCGGTACGGAGTACATTTTCAGAAAGATGTACGAGCCGCTCACCAGTTTGTCATTGTCATTGAACTGAAAATTGACCCGGCAGTCGGAGCCGGCCAATTGGTCTTCATAAACTAAAAGGTCGTCGAGATCCTTACTGACAAACCGTGCCGTCTCATCCTTCTGTACCTGAGAAAACGAAGCGCCCCAGGAAAAGCCCCTGAAATCGGCGGTAGCATGCTGGGCACATGTGATCCCACCCGATATGGCCAGCATCATGACAACAATCACAAGCCTTTTCATTTTTTCGTGTTTTTCTGTTAAACCGTTGTTTGCACGTATCATACTGAATATTAACGTATTTGCGAAGTAAAACTGTTTTAGAATCAGTAACTGAGCGATCAGGTCAGCAAAATGCGAACCTGATCAGCCGAAGTTTATTTGAGATGCGAACGTACCGGCAGTATCTGTTGAAAAACTGAATTTAAATTGGTTACCTGACAATTTAACCTATATTTAACACTATCACTTCACATGGAAGCGGCCGGACCTTACCTTTGCAATTCATTCTTTACAGGAGTGGAACAGGCTGACGATGATCCATGAAAACGAATAGTCAAACCAGAGTGGCCAGGGGTATACTGCTCGCATGCATCTGGACCCTGTTGCTGGGTATGACCGGCGATAAAAAATGCGGCACCTGGCGGTGGAATGTGAAAACGCTTACCGATACGGAAGGGATGAAGGTTTTAACCACCGAACCGGTCTCATCTACTATCGACATTCTGGCCGCCGAGCAGGAGCCGGTCATCATGCACCGGAAAAGCCTGGTGACGGGAGATTTCCGTCGGCTTCCGGGAGAAGATCACCGCGTGACGGTTGTGGCAGAAGTGGTAAAAATGAAACGCGAAAATGACCGCGATTTTCATCTGGTCCTTCGTTCACCCGCTACCGGTGAGACCCTTGTAGGCGAAATACCCGACCCGGAATGCGCCTGTTTCAGGGATTTCCCGGAACTTCAACGGATTTTTCGCCAAACCCGCCAGGAGGGTGAAATCGTGTGGAATAAACTGAAAAAAAAGAAAAAACCGGTCCGGGTCCTGATCACCGGAGTTCCCTTCTGGGATTTCGATCACGACGCAGGCACTAAAAAGGGCCGGTTCCGGCACGAAATCCACCCTATCACCCGGATCGTCATGCAAAGATCATCTGACATACCTAATAAATAAATTAGAATGAAAAAAATCACTCCCTGTCTCTGGTTCGACTTCCATGCGGAGGAGGCCATCGAATATTACGGAACCATATTTCCGGATCTGGAAATTCTGTCGGTTAACCGCTATCCTGAAGGGGCTCCCGGGCTGGCCGGCAAGGTTGTCACCCTGCAATTCCGGATGGCCGGCCAGGAGTTCATCGCCATTAACGGGGGACCTATGTACAAATTTACGGAGGCCGTTTCGTTCTCGATCGACTGTAAGAACCAGGGCGAGATCGATTATTACTGGGAAAGGCTCACGGCTGGTGGCGAAGAAAGCATGTGCGGATGGCTGAAAGACCGCTATGGTCTGTCCTGGCAGGTGGTGCCAACGGAATTGGGTTCGCTGCTCCATTCACCCGATCCGGAAGTTGCCCGGAAAGTAATGGATGCGATGCTGAAGATGAGGAAACTGGATATCGGAGTGTTGAAATCTGCCGCCGGGGGTTAGCATATAAATCCGACTTGCAGACCTTACAAGGGTTGGTAATGGACACTCTCCAAGTCACCGTTGTTAAGAATCAGTAATCGAGCGTGACGATCCTCCCTTTGGTGAAGCCATAGAATTTGTCTTTCTGTGCGATTATCACCCCCGGGATCAGATCGGATTCTCCTTTGCCGGCAATTTTCAGGCACGTAGGGCAGGCCATGATCGTGACTTTCGCATCGACAAGATCTTTCAGCAGTGCCTTGAGCGCCGGAAAGTCCTCAAACGTCATGTCCTTTGAATCCTTCAGCACCAGTTTGACCGCCTCGATATCAAGGTACAACAGTACATCATGATCCATCGCCATCATCTTCGCCATTTTCAACGCCATCAGCACTTTATGAGGATTGTCATATCCCGACGATATGTGCAGGAAAAGGCCGTCTTTGGCACAACAGGCAGGTACGGCTGAATCCATGGCCATCCCGGCATCGCCGGTTTTCTGTTCGTGTCGTGGCTGGCAGGAAAACAGCAACACGAAAGGAAATAGCAGTAAAAAAGGAATCTTTTTCATGAACCGGTGAATTTAATGTTGCGTAAAAATATAAAAGAAATTGATCAAACGCTTTCGTATCTGATAAATCATGGTTGCTGAAGACTCGCTGACCTTACATTCTGTGAATTCCATGCCAATTTCCGTGTCTTCAATGACACTCTTCTTATGGAGCAGTGGATGGATCCATTTCGTACGAATGGAGATCAAAAAACAAATATAATGAGCATTCGTTCACTATCAAAAAAAAAACGTATCTTTGCTTGAAACTACGGTTATGTCTCCCCGTCCCAGGAACTTGCGTACGGTATTCGACCCACCCAGATTTAAAGGTTACACACCTTTCGGCTTCTGCCCGAACCCGGGCGAACCGGTCCGGTTGCTCATGGAAGAATATACAGCGATCAAGTTGTGCGACTATGAACTGATGACACAATCGCAGGCGGCAAAGGTGATGGGTATTTCCCGTCCCACGTTCACGCGCCTCTACGAGAGCGCTCGCCGCAAGATAGCAGAAGCCCTGGCGGAAGCCCGTCCGCTTGAGACTGACCGGGGACATGCCTTTTTCAACCATGACTGGCACCATTGCCGTGATTGCAACGTTTTTTTCAACACACCCGGTCCTGGCTTCAGTGACGAGCAGTGCCCTGTATGCCACTCACATCAGACAGTACCGGTCACAGAATCACAGGAACCATGAACACCGCCATCGCCCTCACAGGAAACACACGCTCTTCGAAACTCAGTAAACATTTTGGAAGATGCAGCTGGTTTTGCCTCGTCAACGATGCAACCGGTGAAATCGGATGGATGGAAAACCCGGGCCTACTGGTAGAGGGATGCAAGGCGGGACCGATCGTGTCCCGTCTGATCCTGAACAATGTTAACCGGGTTATCTCGGGCGATTTCGGTACCAATGTCCAGCAACTGCTCAACAAGCATCACATACAGATGATCATTCATCCCGATGAAACCGTAAAAGCCGACACCCTGATCAAGCTGATGATGCAACAAAAAAAATAATATGCCACACCTGAATCATACGGGTCCTGACGGGAAAGGACCCGGGACCGGCAGAGGTCTGGGACGCTGTAAAAAGAAGCAGGCAAACCCCGACGAAGAAAATACCTTCACACTGGGGAAGGGTCTGGGACTGAAAAGAAAATCGGGAGGCGGTGTTGGTAAAGGCCGCAGATTGCAGGGCGGCGACCCTGCAGCCCGTCGGCCCTGATGACCTTCCGGGGTGCCTGATCACCCCTGTCTGCATATCCCGGATCAACTCTTGGTCTTGGTAGCGGCAGACCTTAAAAGCGCTTTTTTCACATCCGGAAAAAGATACCAACCAAACAGCAAAGCTGAAAACAACAACACCCCTTTGCCAATAAGGCAGTAGGCTCCGCAATAGTATTTATCCCCAAACCCCAGCAGGCACGATGTACAACCCAGGATAACCATCACAAGATAATCGGCAAAGATAAGTACCGGTAAGCCAACCAGTATCTTAACAATCAACTTGGGCATCATAGCATCGGAATTTTACTACAAATATAATGAACATTTGTTCATAATGATTCATATTTTTATATATTTATGCCATGAAACGTACGAACCATTCCGATTGGAGAATAACAAATACTGAAGAGGTTGTTCAGTGCCGGGTTGTTCGGTGGGAATACCTCAACGACCAGGGAAAGCTGTTCGGTGGTGACGTTCTCAAATGGATGGATGAGGTTGCCTATCTGGCTGCTTCCCGCTTTACCGGTCAGGTGATGGTCACCGCTGCAATCGAGAAGGTAAAATTCAGGCAGGCAATTCCCCCGGGGTCATGGATTACTGTAAAAGGGAAAGTCGTCGATGCGGGAGCCGTCAGGGTCACCGTCTCTGTTGAAGTCATAGCCGAAAAAATCCCGGATCATCCATCAGGCAAGGCGGTGGATGGAATTTTTACGTTTGTGGCGGTTGATGAAACGGGGCATCTGATCCGTGTAACCCGGGCCGGAGATATCGGGCAACTTTAAGCGATTGCACCTGAAACACCTGTAAAAGAGAACAGCACGGGTTCCTTGCCGATCAGGAAGCAAAAGTTCTACGAAACCTAAAGCCGGCAGCAGGCCCGGTTTTAAAACCTCACGCGGGGTTGCCTGCTTCCACAGCCTTAACAACCTGTTGCGTGATGCGCTCAAAGGCAGAGGAGACAACCGTATTTGAGATATTGAATATGGTACGGCCGTGTTCTGCAGCCTCCCCCACCTCCATGACCAGGATGCGGCTATTATGGTCGTGCTCGTTATCC
>DAONFN010000091.1:0-9812 GCA_035403625.1 Bacteroidales bacterium | reverse complement strand
GAGCCTACATAATGGACTCCTGTTTCAAAGTTCACGCCATTCCGGCTGAAAGTGAGCAGGTTACCTCCGGCTCTTGGCTCTTTTTCAAGCACGGTTACCCCCAATCCTTCACGGGCCAGGATCACCCCGCAAAGCAGGCCGCTGAGGCCGGAGCCGATGATAACCACGTCGTTCCTGCTCATTTCCGGAGGATAAATAACTTGTTGGATGTGACGTTCGTTGTGTCGCGAACGGTGAACCGGAGTCCGGCCTCTTCTGCCAGGGAGCGGATCTGCTCTGCCGACGTAAAGAAAAGCCTGCCCTTATCGTTTGCGGTCTTGTTAAACCCGCTCTTGGTGGAGAAGAACTCCGTCAAAGCCGACCGTTTGTGGCGGTCTACTGCCGAGGCATCCGCCTCCCGGATCAGGATGCATCCGCCCGGTTCGAGGTTCGCGAAACATCGCTTTAGAAGGTTTTGCTGGTCGGCCGGGGCCAGGTAATGCAATACATCACCCAGTACGAACCCGGCTTGGGGAGTGAAGGGATATTGCGTGATGTCGGCGCATTCAAACCGGATGCGGTCATTCCGTGCGTATCCGTTCTTCGCCACCGCGATCTTATCCGGGTCATAGTCCACCCCCGTGATCTGTCTTTCGTCGCTTGTCATCATCAGGATATAGGAAATAAACCCGAATCCGCAACCGAGATCAAGGATGTTTCCCGCCACCGGCATTTCACTGGAATAGATCTGGTAATTGTCTTCCAGCCGCATTTTAACCCGCATATACCACTCGAGAACCGGGCCTTTCAGAACATAATTCAATGCCACTGCCCGGCGATAATAGCCGGCTGTACCCTCCTCCTCCCTGAATTTCCGGTATTCCCGGATATAAAATTGCCTGAAATGTCTGGCCCTTTCCTGATAAGTGTTGCCGAAAGAAGGGTCGTCGTACCGAACGCGCGGAAGGATTTTCATGCGGAGGCTGTTGGGTTTCCCCCAGAATTCTCCTTTCGCGAGGAAGTCGCCGGTGCCGAACACGAGCATGGGCAGGATATCGGTTTGGGTTTTCTCGGCGAGGTAAAAGGCCCCCCTGTGGAATCGCTGGATATGCTGGTCTGACGACCGATGTCCTTCAGGAAACACCAGGATGGAAAAGCCTTCCTCCAGTTTCTCTTTCATCCTTCCGGCAATGGCTTCCACGCCTTCATCAATGTTAAAGAAGCTGGCCAGCCGGGCGATGGGTCCGAACACCGGCGAACGATATACCCACGATGAGGTGAGAATGATCATCCGGGGATAGAGCCTCAGGAAGGCCGGTGTTTCGATGAGGCTCTGGTGGTTGCTGATGATGATGGCAGGCCGGTGGAAGTCTTCACCCGGTTCATTTATCAGTTTCCGGTCGTTAAAAAAGGTGAAAGCGATGTAGGCCCGGGTCAGCAGGTTGAACAGCCGGTGGAAGAGCATCTCCTTTGTTTTCCGTCTCAGCGGGAACAACAGGTTTATCATCCCGCCCAGGATCATGAGAATGATGGCAATTAAAACGATGTTTCCCCAGGTAACCAGGGTTTTAATGAGTATCCACAGTGTCACCGGGAACTTTCCCCGTTGCTGTCTCTCCAGCATGAAACGGTTGAACAGGAAAGGCTGGAGGGTGAAAGAAAGTAGCACTACGGCCGAGATTCCGAATACGGAAACCAGTGCGATGGAATGGAGGGCAGGATGGCGGGTTGCGAACAAGGCTCCGACACCCAACAGAGTCGTTAGGGACGATAACAGAACAGAGACTTTATAGGCTTGCATCTCATCCGCTCCCGTTCGGAGCGAATGCTGGAGTCCGCGCATGATCAGGATGCTGTAATCGACCCCCAATCCGAAAATAAAGGATGAGATGATGATGTTGAAAATGTTGAAGCGTATCCCGGTGATGTCCATAAAACCGAGGGTCATGATCCAGCCCAGGAACATTGGGGCGGCGGTGATCAGCCCAAGCCCGAGACGTCCGAAGGAGACGATCAGCAGCAGTGTAACAAAGGCCATCGATAACATCACGAGTTTATCGAAATCGGATTTCACCCCAGCCACGAATTGTTCGGTCAGGGTTTGCCTGTCGAAGAGGACGATTCCGGGTGCATGGCCAAACGCACGATAGACCTCCTGGCGTTGTGCGGCGGGCACTTTCAGGATCGCAGAGGCAGAGGTGAAGCCGCGAGTCTCTGTCAGCCAGTCGGTCACCAGCGGCCGGATATCCGACGGCAGATCGCCTGGCGTGAGAAGGCTGAACTTCCGGTCGAGAAGCTGCCCGAAGGCATCCATGGCTCCCGGTTTAAAACCGAGACGCCGGGCGTGGAAAGCCACAGCTTCCTTTACCTGCCTGATTTTCTCCGGACTCCAGAACTGTTTCCAGCGGGCGTTCCGAACCTGCTGCAGGGAATCGGACAGGAGCAGCGGACCGGCATTCGACTGGTGACGGACAACTCCGCAAGCGATCAGCCGATCGATGGTCCGGGTATATTTTTCACGCATGCGGAGCGCCTCCTCCCGCGAACGGCCGGTTGCAACTAGGTACAGGCTTTTCAACTTGTAATCGCTGGTGCGGTCAAGTTCTGTTTCTGCTGACTTCAGGGTGGGAGTCACAAAACTGAGAGTTGTCATATCACTCTCAAAACCGGCTTTGCCCGCAAAACAAACTCCCAGGATGATGAGGAGTGCCAGCACAGCGATCAACCATCCCTTGGTTTCATAACGGTATCCTGCGATCCGGTCAACCAGGGTAATGCGGTCAGCCCGGCCGGGCTTTGCAAGCGAAAGGGTAAGAAACTGAGGCAGGATAAACAGGGTAAAAAAGGCTGCTCCCGCCACGCTGATTGCGGCGAACCAACCCAGGTCACGCAGTACAGCGGAGTTGAGGAAGGTAAGGCAGAGAAACGCTCCGGAGGTGGTGAGGCAGCATAAAAGAATGGTGAGCGACATCGCTTTCAGCGTGGCCGGAGCACTCCGCAATTTCCGGTAATGGTTGATGATGTATAACGTATAATCGATGATCAGTCCCAGGATTACCGAGCCGATCCCGAGGGCGATGATCGACAGGCTGCCACGGGCCAGCCAGATCAGGGCCAGGGCGAGGGTGCCTCCGAAAAGGGCCGGCAACATTCCGAGCAGGGGCACCCGGAGGTTGCGGAAATACCATCCGATCAGTAAAAAGATCGCACCCAGGGCCAACACCAGGGTCCATGTGATATCCTTCTTCAACTGCCTGGCATTGCTCACGGCCACAGCGGTCCCGCCGAAATACAGGATGCGGAACCCTTTCCCGCCGGCTTCGATTTGTTCGATGGTTTTATCGAGTCCTGATATCAGGCGATCGTTGACAGCCGTTTCACTGGAAGGACGGGCGGGGACCACAAAAAGAAAGAGATGGCGGAGGTCGGCTGAATAGATACAGCCGTCGACAATCTCGTAACTACCCCCGGCGTTGAGTGATTGGAGTTTCTCGAACGCCCGCCCCGTAATTCCCAGAGGATCCTGCCGGATCCGCTGTTTCACCATCATCCCGGCCGGAGAAATCAATAGCCGGTAGTTGTTTTCCATCGATTTCCGGATGATTTCAGGCTTGCAGAGGCTGTCGATCCGCGAATAGTCGGCTTCCTCCAGAAACCCGGGCAGGTGATCCATCACAACCTGGGTCAGAAGGGACATGACATTGTCGGAGCTGCGGAAAGTGACCGACCGTACCAGGGTGCTGTCAAACCGGGTCCGAAGGGAATCGGCGAGTCGCGCGCCGCATTCCGCCAGGGCCTCCGGATCGGAGGGTGCCAGTGAATCCCGCAGGCTGATCAGGATCACCAGTCGGTCGGCGATTTTCATCCTGCGCAGGAGGGTGGTGGGATCACGCGGATTTTCGGATGCATTTCCGTGACCGGCAATGTCTTCGGAGAAGGAGATGCGCGATGCCATCCAGCCGATCCCCGCACACAGGAACAGTACGATCAGGTAGAACAGTCCCTTGCGGCTGTTAAAGAACCGGTAAAGGTATCCGGGGAGATCAGCCATTGCCTTTTCTGAAGATTTTCAGCAGGAAATAGGAGAGGGGGCCGAAAGCGGCTGCCAGCAGGGTAGCGAGGAGAATGCTTCCAACCAGGTATTGGACCAGGTTCTCTTTGATCCACTGAAGCCCGAATCCGTGTTCATAGTGTATTCCTGAAACATTCGCTCCCAGCACCCATCCGCCGAGCATGTAGCTGATGAAGATGATAAAGGGCAGGAGGGGCGGGAGACTGATATTGCTGGCTGTGACTGCCACGAACTTGTTCAGTTTGAACACATGCGCAAGTCCGAAGGTGGCCACGATCTGCCATCCCCAGATAGGGGTGACGCCGATGAATAACCCCAGGGCTACGGACATGGCCAGTTTTGTGTTGGAATCCTGGCTGTTAACGATATACTCAGTATAGAAATCCCGGAGCGATTTCTTTCGCAGGCCCTTGAAAAAAGAGAAGGGGCGGACCCACAACAGGGCCATGAAAACCAGGATGCTGTTGGCAATGCTCACCCGTGTGAAATCCCTGACTTTCCGGAAGTGGGAGACCCGGATTTCTTTTGGCGCATAATAGACCCTGACCGGCACAGAGAGAACGTTCACACCCATCCAGGCAAGCCTGACGAGAATTTCGACCTCATACTCGTATTTTCGTGAAACCACCCAACGGATATCCCGAATCCGGTGCAACGGGTATAAACGATAGCCGGTCTGGACATCCAGCACGGTGATCCCCGTTTCAATTTTGAACCAGAAGATAGAGAATTTATGGCCGAAGCTGCTGCTTCCCGGTACCTCATCGCGGGTCATATCCCGTGCCCCGAGGATGACGGAATCGGGGTGTTTTTCGATGGTATCGAGGAAAGCCGGCAGGTCGTCGGGAAAGTGCTGTCCGTCGCTGTCGATGGTCACGGCGTAGCGGAATCCTTTTTCAATGGCATAGCGGAATCCCTGGCGCAGCGCCCACCCTTTGCCCCTGTTCACCGGGAAGGAGAGCGTGGTGACTTCGGGGATTTCGGACAGGATCCGTGCGGTCTGGTCGGTCGAGCCGTCGTTCACCACGATTACATCGGGGGAATAGAGAAGCACGCCCCTGATCACCTCCTCCAGCGCATGGTCATTATTGTAGGTGGGGATGATCACACAGCACTGCAGCGTCCTGAATTTCTGCCGCATGGCAAGGAAGTCGATCATAGTTCAGTGTACCAGCGAGGCGGTCCGGTTGTATGAAAACCCCGGCCATCTGCGGATGCTCAACAAAAGTAGCAAAAATTGTTAATTTTGCCCGCCTATGAGAATCCTGCTGATCAACCCGCCCCGTTCACCGGAGAACAATATCCTCAGGCTCGCCTCGGAAGAGGCAAAACGGTTTATCCACAAGAAACTGATCGGTCCCCCGCTCGGATTGCTCACCATCGCCGCCTCAGTGAATGATCATGATGTAACCCTTTTCGACACTAAGGGAGAGTATGATCTGGACCCTTCCACACCTCCGCTGGCGGAACTGGTCCGGATCCTGGTCGAAAGGCACAAACCCGACCTTGTGGGGGTGACGGCGATCACCTCGGAATTCGATTTCTGCGTGGAGATCTGCCGGACGGTGAAATCAGCCGACCCGTCTATTCTCACAGTCGCCGGAGGACTTCACGCGACGCTTTGCCCGGGCGATTTCACCGATCCCTGTTTCGATGTGGTGATTCCCGGTCAATGCGCCCATATCTTCCGTGATTTGGTCAGGGCCCGCGAAGAAGGGAGACCCATGAGGTCGGTACCCGGACTCCTGATCCATGAGGAAGGCATGCTGATCCGGACCCCGGGAAGGGCGGCTCTGCACAACCCTGCCGGGGAAGATTTTCTGATGCCTGACAGAAGCCACCTGAACCGGTGGATCAGCACTTACAAAGTCGGGGGTAGTCCCGATCCCAGCACCTATGTATTCACCTCGCTCGGATGCCCTTATAAATGCACTTTCTGCTCCATCTGGACCCAGTTCAGGGGGAAATACTACCAGCGATCGGTCGAGAGCCTGATCCAGGAGCTCAAGACCATCGACGAGTACCCCGTGGTTCGGTTCGCCGATGCCAATACCGTGGTGGATGAGGAGTTTATGTCGGTACTCTTCGACCGGATGCAGGAAGAGGGGATAAAAAAGACCTTCGTGATGGATATCCGCGCAGATGTAGCGGCCAACAAACCTCATATCATCGAGAAACTCGCGAAGGGCGGTTTGAAGGTGGTGATCTGCGGTTTTGAATCTTTCCGTGACGACGAGCTCAGAAAATACAATAAGGAGTCGCCGGCCCGGGACAACCGCGAAGCCGTGAAAGTGTTTGAAAAAAACGGGATCATGGTTCGTGGAAATTACGTCATCCCTCCCGATTACACGGAACGCGATTTTGAAGCACTGGCAGAATATTCCGCTGAAAACCGGGTGGTTTACGCCGGTTATACCGTCCTGACCCCCATGCCGGGAACCCTGTATTATAAGGAAGTACGCGACAGGATCATCGATCATGACTACCGGAAATACAATTTCTTCAATTCGGTAATGAGGACCGCATTGCCGCATGATGAATTCCATTCCAGGATCGGTTCTCTGTGGCTGATCAAGAAGGGGACGGATGTTATTTAGGCGTGAGTCGTGCGTTTAACTATGAGAAGGGTATTATTGGTCAATACGAATGTTGAAAAGGCGCCGTATCCGGTTCCGCCGGTGGGGGTGTGTCTGCTTGCTTCGGCGTTGGATGGACGTTATGAGTTGAAGGTGTATGATGGGGTTTTCGGCGAAGGGCGCGGATTGCAGGAACTGGTGCTTGAATTTGAACCAGCATTTGTCGGGTTTAGCATCCGGAACATCGATGATGTCATTAAGGAACGCACTATATTCTATATTGACGGGATCCTGGAGAAGTTCATCCGTCCGGTCCGCGAAGTGACCGGCGTACCCTTCATCCTGGGAGGAAGTGGTTTCAGCATCTTCCCTGATGAGTTGTTAACCCTCACTGGTGCCGATTACGGGATTATCGGCGAGGCCGTGGACCTTCTTCCGCTGTTGCTCGACCGGCTCTCGGCAGGGGAGTCACCCGCGGGAATCCCCAATGTTGTGGTGCGGGGAAATCGTCTTCCCTTCGCTGCGGCTGTGATCGCTCCGGCATCGTCGAAGTTCTCCGATATCGACCGCTGGATCGATTTCGATCCGTACCGTGCCAAGGGGGTTTATTCCATCCAGACCAAGCGGGGCTGTTCGCACGGCTGCATCTATTGCACCTACCCGATGATAGAGGGTAAGTCGTTCCGCCCGAGGGATCCTTCCGACGTAGCCGACGAGATCGAGCAGGCACGCGACCGCCTCGGAGATGTTACCTTTGAGTTCGTCGACAGTACCTTCAATGATCCCGAAGGACATGCCGAGGCGATTTGCCGCGAACTGATCCGGCGCAAGATCGATGTTCGCCTGCGTACCATGGGTATCAACCCGCGAAATGCCAGCGAAGAACTTTTCGAACTGATGGTGCAGGCCGGTTTCCGCCAGATTGACGCTACCCCCGACAGCGCCTCTCCGGCGGTACTCAGAAAAATCGGCAAAGGATTCGGGCTTCCGGCGATTCAACGAATGGCGCGACTGATCCGGCAATTCGATCTTCCTACGATGTGGTTTTTCCTGTTTGGCGGGCCGGGGGAAAATGAATCGACCTTCCTCGAAACCCTCTCTTTTATCGACACGTTCATCAATCCGCTCGACCTGGTTTTCATGAGTTCAGGGATGCGGATCTATCCGAATACTCCCTTGCACCGGATCGCCCTTCGAGAGGGATCAGTCCACCCGGGTGAATCCCTGTTGTACCCTCCGCGATTTTACGCTCCCCGCGGGATATCCTTTGAACGCCTTGATTCTCTGATCGTATCAGCCACCCAGGAACGGTTCAACTGCGTCCCGGCATGGCAGACGAGCCCATCAGCGGATATGATAGCAAAGGCTATCGAGATGAGAAAGAATGGATACGGGGATGAACCGATGTTCAGGACTCTGCTCAGAGTCAGGAAAGCAAGGATGCAGGCGGATAAAATGTGACCCCCTCTACAAAACGGGCGTTCCTCGACAGTCCCGTAGCCGGTCCGCATTCCACGAAGCCGGTAATTCCGAGCCCCAGAAGTGATTTCATGGCAACTGCCCAGTTCAGTGGCCGGTAAAGGTTTCGGACAACCTCCCTTCTGACCTGTTCGGGTGTTGTCAGCAGCGAATGGTCGACCAGCGATAAGACCGGCAGGGTGGGAGAGCCAACTTCCAGGGTGTCTACAAAGGTTGAGAAGATTTCCGATGCTTTCCTGAGATATTCCGAATGGTAGGGCACAGTCACCCCTAAATCGCGGGAATGCAAGGCGCCCTCTTCCATGGCAAGTTCGAGCAACCGGGTCACCGAATCACGGGATCCCGTTACCACGAAAGCATGGGCGGCATTCTGGTTGGTGATCTCTGCGTGGAGGTCATGCTCCCGGATAATCCCGGAGATATCTTCCCGATTCAGTCCGATGAGCGCCCCCATCGCATAATTATGGGTGGTCATATGTTTTGTGATGGATTCATATGCGGCTCCGATCATGCGAAGTCCGGTCTCAAAGGAGATGGAACCTGCATCGTATAATGCCGAATAGATACCCATGCTGTAACCGGCTGTCACGACTGGCTTCCGGCCTGCTTTCCGTATAAGCGCCGACAGGGTACAACTGTAAAGGAAGGTCACGTACTGAGTCAGCAACTCGTCATTCAGGAAATTGTTGTCCCTGAACCGAAACGACGCCAAACGCCCGTCGGCTGTCTCCGAGGCACGCAGGAGAAGTTCCCCGAAGAGAGTATCAAAGGCCCCGATACCACTTCCCGGGTGATTTTCGTAATCACTGGAAAAGGCAGGGAATATGAAGGAAAGACGGAGGTCAGACAAGGCCGGAAGCACAGGTTATTGATCCAGTTCCAGGAGCCGGTTTTCATGCTCGATAATGAGCAGTTGCATCCTGATCAGTTCGCCGATGGTGTTGACGGGGTGTTTGACGGCATATTTACCGATGACCTTCAGTTCAATGTCGAGGTTATATTTTTTCTTGAAAATCTCAATTAACTCGAGAAACATCAGGGAGTCCCCGTCAAGATCGTTGATGATGCTTGTGTCATCCTGGATCCGGCTCACATCGACCTCGCACTCCTCGGCAAAGAAATTATAGACTATCTCCTTGACTTCCTGCTTGATACTCTCAGTTATTGCCGCCATTATATCCTGTTTTTTTTGCAAAAATAGGATTTTTTTGATAAAATCAATTTCCGGGCCTGCACAGGACCAGGGTGGCGTTATGGCCACCGAACCCGAAAGAATTTGTCAGGGCGACCTCAATCGGGCAAGTTCTGGCCACGTTGGGGATGTAATCCAGGTCAAGGTCCGGATCAGGATTGCGGTAATTGATGGTGGGAGGGAGGATGCCTTCTTTCAGGCTCATCACGGTGATGATCGCCTCGATAGCCCCTGCTGCACCGATGGTGTGACCCAGCATTGACTTTGACGAGGAAACCGGAATCCGGTAGGCCTGGTCGCCGAAGACTCTTTTAATAGCCAGGGTTTCATAGCGGTCGTTCAGTTCCGTGGAGGTCCCGTGTGCATTGATGTAACCGATTTGCACAGGCGAAACACCCGATGCGGCCAGGGCCTGTTCCATGGTCCGTGCCATGCCTTCCCCGTCCCTCATAGGCGCCATGATGTTGTATCCTTCACTGGTCAGGGCATAGCCGGCGATCTCGCCGTGGATCCG
>DAONFN010000090.1:0-9959 GCA_035403625.1 Bacteroidales bacterium | reverse complement strand
CTGGATGTTCATGGAACGGTCGGGAAACGCGCGCCTGGGGCTCGATGACCTGCTCCTGCATTTGACCGGTGCAGTGAATTTCAAACCGTTGAAGCAACCCGGTGATTCAGTCCGGCGCGGAGAAGTACTGACCGAGATCGAGCAGGACGGTAAGAAGTTACAGATCGTGTCACCGATCTCAGGCACGATCCTGGACACCAACGGATTGATGAAGGAGAATCCGGCCGCCGTCAATGACGATCCGTACGGTCGGGGGTGGCTGTTTACCATTCGGCCCGGGAATTGGTTGAAAGAGATCGGCACCTGCCTGATGGCAAGTGAGGCAAACGATTGGTCGTCAAACGAACTCGCGAGATTCCGCGATTTTCTGACGGTCTCCGTGAAGTCAGGGAGTGAAGGAAATTTCCCCGCGGTATTGCAGGATGGAGGGGAACCCGCCGACCATTGCCTTTCGCAACTGCCGGGATCTGCATGGACCGATTTCCAGAAAGAGTTCCTGGAACTTTAATTTATCCGGCACGTTCCGGCATTGACCTTTTTTCGTACATTGCCATGAC
Source organism: Bacteroidales bacterium (assembly GCA_035403625.1). Classification (GTDB taxonomy): domain Bacteria; phylum Bacteroidota; class Bacteroidia; order Bacteroidales; family FEN-979; genus CAIVAT01. The sequence continues at coordinate 9,402 of DAONFN010000090.1, read as the reverse complement.
AATCAACGACCGGTTGAAGAAGAACCGGCCAACCAAGAGCAGACGCCGGGATGGGACTGTTCCGAAAATATTATAACCGCACCGGAAACGGACTGATCAGCCGATATGTCCGCTTCCGGTCGTCCATTTACGGCAGGGTGGTCATGATCATCACCCTGCTGTCGATTTTCCTGTTCACCATCTTCTCGATCATCTTCAAGTCGGTCAACGACGAATACCTGAATACCCTGATCCGCCAGCACGGCAGCAATATCTCCTCGATCGTGGAAGGAGCCTTGTACCATTCGATGCTGGCCAACGACAAAGGATCGCTGCAACGTACCCTCGATATCATCAACACATTACCGGGGATCGACGAGGTGAACATGTACGACAGCGAGGATAACCTGGTCTATTCCACTATCGCATCCGACACAAACAACAGTCACGGAAACCCCGACTGCATCAGCTGCCATAAAAGTATCCGTTCGAAACTCCCGGGACAGGGTACCTCCTACCGCATCATCAACGTCGGGAACGATTGCCGGATGGTGAATAAAGACCGGAACTCCCGCCACCTGCTCATACGGTCGCCTATTCTGAATGAGCCATCCTGTTACAGTGCCGCCTGCCATGCCCACAAGCCAACCGATACCTTGCTTGGGTCGCTGATCATCAATCTTCCCCTCGACGAACTGGACAGGGCACTCTCCCGGTCTTCCCTCGAATTCTTTGCCCTGGCTTTGCTGACAACATTCCTGCTGGCTGCCTTTCTTATTCTGTTCACGCGCAGGAAAATAAAAGAACCACTTAACAAGCTGGTCGAAGTCAGTGTGGCCGTTGCAAACGGCGACCGGAGCACGCGCGTTGAGGTCAAGTCCAACCAGCTCGACGACATGCGCATGGTATCCGATGCCTTCAACAATATGCTCGACAACCTCCAGGCCGCCACCGACGAACTGCAAAACTGGTCACAGCAGTTGGAATACAAGGTCCAGAAGAAATCGGAAGAACTGGCCACCGCCCAGGGTGAACTCATGCATGTCGAAAGACTGGCTGCGCTTGGCAAATTATCCTCCTCGGTCGCCCATGAAATCAATAACCCGCTTTCCGGTATATTGGTGTATACCAAATTATTGACCCGACAACTCGGCAACAGGGACCTGGATGATGCCCGCCGCGAATCGATGCTCAGAAACCTTCAGTTCATCGAAAATGAGACCAAACGATGCGGTGAGATCGTGAAAGGGTTGCTGGAATTTTCGAGGCGGGACCAGGACGATTTCGAAACCGTCCATCTCCATAAAGTGCTGCAATCGACCTACGATCTGATGGCACATCCGGTGCAGATTGCCAACATTCGTTTTACTACCGGGTTTTCAGCCGAAAATGACCTGGTCCGATGCAGCCCGAACCAGGTCAAACAGGCGGTCGTCGCTTTGATCGTGAATGCTTCAGAGGCGGTAACGGAGAATGGGGAGATCCTCATCAGGACCTCTAACCCGGATCCGGACAACATCCTGGTGGAGATCTCCGACAATGGTGTGGGAATCTCCCCGGAGGATCTTCCTCACATATTCGAGCCATTCTTCTCTACAAAACAGAATACCAGTGGAATAGGGCTTGGATTAGCCATCGTGCACGGGATTGTTCAAAACCATAAAGGCAAGATCCAGGTGAAATCCGATCCCGGCAACGGGACGACCATCTCGTGGATACTGCCACTGGTAAAAACATAAACAACTTTCATGGTCAGAAAAATATCCATATTGATCGTTGATGATGAGGAATCGGTCAGGGATTCCCTGTACAACTGGTTCATTGAAGACGGATACCGCGTTGAGTCAGCCGAGAATGCCAAAACGGCATTGAACATGCTCGAAGCCGGGTCGTTCGACATCGTACTGGCCGATATTAAAATGCCGGGCATGGACGGGCTGGAAATGCTGCGTCGCATCAAAATGCATAAATCCGATACGATCGTCATTGTGATGACTGCCTTTGCCACGGTCGATACCGCGGTGAAAGCGCTCAAAGACGGAGCCTACGACTATATCACCAAACCGTTCGATCCCGACGACCTTACCCACCTCATCCGTAATGCAACCAAGCAGATCGCCCTGGAAGAGGAGAATGAAACCCTGCGGTCGCAGGTAGCGTCCCTCGAAAACGTGGAAGATCTGATTGGAACCAGCGAAGCGATGCAAGGGATCCTGCATGAGATCGAAAGCGTCGCCCCTACCCAGTCATCGGTGATCATCACCGGAGAAAGCGGTACAGGCAAGGAGCTGGTTGCAAGGGCCATACACGCGAACTCGCCACGAAAATTCTTTCCTTTTGTGAGCGTTCATTGCGGAGCGTTGACTGAAAGCCTGCTGGAGAGTGAATTGTTCGGTCACGAAAAAGGGGCCTTCACAGGAGCCATGTATAACCGGAAAGGCAGGTTCGAAATGGCCGACAATGGCTCGATATTCCTCGACGAGATCGCTACCATTTCTACCAAGATGCAGGTGGAGTTGTTGCGCGTGCTGGAAACCAAGACCTTCATCCGGGTTGGCGGGAACAAAGAGATCTCTTCCGACTTCCGGGTGATCTGTGCCACCAACAAGGACCTGAAAAGCCTGGTGGAAACCGGCACGTTCCGGGAGGACCTTTACTACCGGCTGAATGTGGTCAATATTCACCTTCCGCCGCTCCGGGAAAGGAAGTCGGATATTCCCTTGCTGGCAGGCTATTTTATCCGGAAATATTGCACACAGATGAACAAACCGCTGGTTGCCATCGATCCGGCTGCGCTGAAAAAACTCCAGGAGTTCGATTTCCCCGGAAACATCAGGGAACTGGAGAACATGATTGAGCGGGCGATCGTGGTCGGCGACGGGAAAAAGATCACTGTGAAAGACTTTCCGGGCCATAAAAATCAACCTGATCTGCCCGAAACCGAAAGCCTGGAGGACGCCGAAAAGAACTTCATCCGGCAGATCCTGCTCAAATACGAATGGAACATTTCCCGGTCGGCCAAGGCACTTAAGGTGGATCGCGTGACCCTTTACAACAAGATCAGGAAATACGGGTTAACACCTGAAGACCAGCGGTAGGTCATGACCGACACCCAGGGCATCACGCTGGTTTCATTCGGCTTTTTCGGGAAAGAAATCCTTGAGAAGACAGCCGAAGCGGTTGGACAGGAGTTCAACCTCCCGGTGATGATGCGGGAAGGTCACCTCGATCTGAGTGAGTACTTTGATCCCGTGCGCCGACAGTACAACGGCAATCTGCTGCTCAGGAAAGTCGATTCACTCAGCCTTTCTGATACAGGCAAGATACTGGGTCTCTTCAGTGTCGATCTTTTCATCCCGATCCTGACCTATATCTTCGGACAAGCCTATCTTAACGGAAGAACGGGTATTGCCTCTCTCCACAGACTCCGAAACGAAAAGTACGGCATGACCTCCGATGATGAACTGACCCTTGCCCGTTTTAAGAAGGAATCGATCCATGAGCTGGGGCACACCTTTGGATTGATCCACTGCAGTCGTCCCGAATGTGTAATGCGTTCAAGCACTTATGTGGAGGATATTGACCTGAAAGAGGGTCACTTCTGCATGGCCTGCCGGCAGTTGCTCAGCACGGCAGGCCAATAAGGATCATCGCCCGGACCGGCTATCCGGTTGCCGGGAAGTGTCTCCGGGTCAGCGGACAATAATGAGCTTACACGTCTCTGTAAATCCCTCGTACACTGCAACTACCTGGTACTGCCCCGGGGGCAACAAAGCCGCAGCAAACCTGATCTGTCCGGAACCCGCGGGAACACGCTGTGTCGTCACGGGAAATACACGCCCCTCAGCGGAGGCAAGGCTGAGTTGCAGCACCCCTTCCCGGAGCGGGTGAATCTGTATGGTTACCTCCCGGCGGGCAGGGTTCGGATAGACTTCCAGCCCGATACCGGAATGCCCCCGGAGATCCGCCAATCCTGTGTGAGTCCTGAATTTCCGGTTCATGACAAAGTGTACGAACCGGTGCGCATCGGCTGTATCCAGGTACCAGAGTGGGAAGCTCAGCAGGATGCTCTTGTGATCGGTCCCCATATACTCAATCCCGACCGGCCTGTGCTTCATTTTTCCATAGGATGTGACAGAATCGTACCGGCTGTCGAAGCGGTAGATCACAGTGCCCGGGTCATCGGGAGTATATACCTCAATGTTATAGATTTGGCCCGGGAAATTCTTGTCCATGCATTTGGATGAATCGATGCTCAGCGCTTCATAGCCTTCGGCTGCCGCATTAGCACCGCAAAGCATACTCTGGACCTTCTTGTCGATGCTGTCGATCTTGAAACAACCATGAAAATAGATATCCTCAGGAACATCCAGCGGATACGGAACCTGGCTGCCGATCCAGAATTTTCCCGGGTTAAACCCGGCGAAAAGAAGGTTTCCGCCATTCTCCGTAAACGCCATCATTGACTGATACAGGGTCGTGTTCATGGACTCTGCCTCGATGGTATTCGACATCCAGAAGATCGTACGGTATCGCGAAAGCAAGTTAAGATCTGGCTGGAACAGGGCGTTGGCATCCACCCAACGGTATGGAATCGTATCCAGGACGGCCTGGTAGAACGCCCTTACGCTGTCGGGAGTGGTTTTCGTTCCTTTTGTGTTGGCTATAACCAGCAATGAATCGCAGAAATTAATCCTTGCACCGATCACTTCGTTCGACAACCCGCTCTCTTCCAGGGAGTCGTTGACGGTGGTGATCGAATAATAGAACTGCTTGTTCACCAGCGGGGGAATGTCGCTGTACATGGTATCGTTCACCGGCAGGGTGTTGATCTTCTGAAAAGTGCCGCCTGCCGAATCGGAACGGTAAATATTGTAGCCGGCGACAAACGCGTTGTCGGTCGGAAGCCATTGAAGATGGACGGATTCAGATGCGGAATGGGAGGTTAGGTTCCTCGGATGCGGTAACCGTTGTTGTTCCGCCAGTGTGGCGAGTGCACCGCCGGTCACCTGCCGGAGATAGGGAATGTTGCAGTTTCCGACTGTATCGGAAGGCAGATGCCAGTTAGGGCTGAAATGGATCTCTTCATAATAGGCCGATGGGAAACCCTCAAGCCAGTAAGGGTATGAGTCGGAGCCGCTGTTTGCATTGTTTGACGGGAATACCACGGAAAGACCCGTATACCGCTGGGTGGCATCCGCTGCCACATTGCCCGCCCATTCAAAGCCAAGGTAGCGATAAATTTTCACCTGCTGGAGGTTCTCCGGGTTGTTCGAGATCATATCCAGGTTCAGCATATAGCGTATATCCTTTCCCTGCTGCCGGTCGGTTGCAGCCGCATACCGCGATCCGAAAAGCCCCAGCTCTTCGGCCGCATACAGCACCATACGCACGGTCGCCTCGGGCTGATAGTTGAATTGCCGCATGACCCGGGCCATCTCAAGCGTGGCAGCCACGGCGGTCCCGTTGTCGTTCACACCCGGGGCTTCATGAAAGGGGTCTGTGGTGCTGAAGGAATCCCAGTGCCCCCCGGTAACGTAGATCTCGTCGGGGGCGGACCTTCCCCGAAGGGTACACACAACATTGTATTGCCAGGCACTGTCGTGGAGCCCGTTCCAGTTCTGGATAGCCAGGTAAAAGGAGTCGAGTTTCACATCGGTGTAACCATAGGCAAGGAACCGGTTCTGAAGGGAAACGGCGATCTCCCGATGGTTGTCGTTCATCAGGAACCGTGATCCCCACGATTGCAGCTCAGTCAGCGTGGCTCTCAACGAATCGGTGTTGATCGCATTCACCATCGCCGCGATCAGTGGGTCCGGGCTCCTGCGGGCTGCATGTCTGGCAAAAAAGGTTTCATTGAATGCGACCATGTTTCCACCAGGTTCAGGCCGGTTTTCGGCCGGCTTGAGGTTTTCATACTGGGCAAACCCCGGGATGGAAAGGACACTGAGGCAAGCCATAATCAGAAGGGCGAAGAAGGTTTTCATAGGTATACTGTTTAACTGGATGCTGTTGGTCTGGCATAAAAGTAGCGCAGGTTTTTTTCTTTACCCGGAGTAATCGGCCATCCCGGCGAAAAGTCGGTAAAGCCCGCGCTTTCTCCGTTCAGGTGGAAGATCGGGAAATCTGGGGCTTTAGCCGGAGAAACACCCGGTTTCACCCATTGCCCTGGCCGCATAACGATCCCCTTGGGTCAGATGCATCATCCTTGCCTTGCCGGCCGGTAAAAAAAAGCAGAGACGCAAACCTTATGCGTCTCTGCCTTCTTCCGGATCGTGAGGTCCGGGTCAACCGGAATGCTCAGGGTATCACTGCCGGATGATCTTAGCCATCCCCGTTACCCCATCACTGGTCACTACCCGGATGATGTACACCCCCGGCTGGTTGCCCGAAAGGTCAAACTGCTGCCGGGGACCCGTGATTCCTCGCTTGAGAATACGGTCGCCCAGGATACCGTAGATCTCAACCTCTGTCTTCCCTGGATCAGACGAACCCGTCAATTCAAGCACAAAGGTTCCGGTAGTGGGGTTCGGGTACACCTTGAACAGCGTGGAACCGACCGCCGGGACCGGTTCAGGCGATCCCGCAACCGTTACCGGGGCAGCCGGTGGTGCGGAACTGCAGCAATAGGTACCCGTGGTAGTGATCTTAGCGGTAAAATGCGATCCGCTGAAGGCGCGCGTTCCGGGAAGCATACGGACATTCTGTCCTGCGACAAGATGGGCATGCCCGCCATTTTCAACCAGGAAGGTCGTTCCATTTCCGGCCGTTGTGATATTTACAGTCGCATTGTAGCAGATGCTCTGACCCGTCGGTATGGTTTTATTCTGCAACGGCAGTATTTCAACCAGCGGGTTGACCTGTGTCACAACGACTGAAACACTGGCGGTGGCATGGAACACGCCATCAAACGCATCAACCGAATATGTGGTGTTCTGTTCAGGATACGCCACAGGATTCTGCTGATCGGAGGTAAAATCACCGGAAGAGGAGGTCCATGTGTACGAAATTCCTTCCGAAGGTAAGGCAGCGGCATGTAACTGCACGGCCGACCCGGCACAGATAGCGGAAGGCGTGGCCGTAGCCGTCACATGGAGCCCGTTTACAGCGGTTAGTGCCGAAATGCCGTTCTGAACGAACAGACCGCTGTATTGCGGGTAGGTGAAATCATACACCACATCCACGGGGTTTGCATCGCCCTTGATCACGGAACAGAGCTTCCAGATGATCGGTTCACCAACGGCAAAACCGTCCTTGACAGGTGTCGCCGGGTTATCCCCATAAGCGATCATCATCTGGTCATACTCGCTGGTGAATTCGGTCAAACCTCCGCATGCCAGTTCGCCTGTCGCAGTCTGGTAAAATACCCCCAAAACGTCCCCATCCACGAGGTTGGGCAGGTCATGCGGAATGGTGATGTAGTGCTTCACATTCGTGTGTACCGGCCACCAGTGCGGGCAGGCATGCACCTGGTAATCCTCCACTTCGCCATTCAAGGCAAGACCGAAGTAAGTCAATCCACCTACTGTGTTGAACCTGAACCTGGAGTAGGTCTTTCCCTGCGCAGCCGTGGCGGGAATATTGAACGTCAGGGTATTCACCCCGGCCACCAGGGGCTGGTTGGTAAAGATCTGCTCGCCGGGATCCGCCCAGTCGCCGTCTTTGTTGAAGTCCATCCAGGCATTCAGAAAACCGTTTACCGAGGCCGTTACCTGAACAGTAGCCGGAAAACCGACATACATCTTGTTGGGGAATACAACGCCGTCTTCATCGTCGCTTCCGGCCATATCATCACCGAGCGCTGTAGTGTTGGGTTGACCGTCGGCCTCCCCGTCGATGAGTGCACCTAAACGGATATTGAGATAGCGTATATGGCGTGCCCCGTTGGAGGAAAGAAGGGTCGGGTAGTTGTATCCGACAGCCGGCATGTCAGGTGCATCCCCGAAGTCCATATCCTCGCCTGAAGAGCATTCGTCGATGAAGACCGGATAGTCTTCCACCTCTCCGTTGGCGACAAGTCCGTAGAAGTTGATCGCGGTGTTGGTGCTCCGGAAACGGAAACGGGCGTAAGATTGCCCCATCGAAGCTGTTGCCGGGACCGTGAAGGAGAGGGAGTTGGCACCGGCCGCAAGAGGTTGATTGATGAAGATATGCTCACCGGCAAGCGTCCATGTTCCATCAAGGTTGTAATCGATCCAGGCGTCGAGATAACCCGCAACCGATGCCTGAACAGTAATATTATAGGTATTCCCGATCTCGACAACAGCCGGCATGTTGACCCCGTCCTCGTCATCACCGGAGGAGGCATAAAGGCAGTCGTTGTCGTCGCAATCAGCTCCCACGCTGGGCTGTCCGTCGGGTTCCGCATCCACTTTCGTCCCCAGGAATACTCCGGGCACAATGTTGTGACGGGCGCCGTTGCTGGCCATCAGGGTCGGGTAGTCGAATGGATTCGAAAACACATCCGGGGCATCTCCCCAATCGACGCCGATGATGGAATCGCAATGGTAAACAGTCAGACAGTACACTCCGGCTGTATCCAGGCATCCGTAAACAGTGCCCACCACAACCGAAATCTGGTAAACTCCGGGAACACCCGGACTGAAGTATAGGTTCTGTCCCGAACCGATGGGTGTGCCGTAGTTCCCGTTCGCGTACCACTGGATCACCGGGTAGGTGGATGCATAGGTATTATAGGGTGGTAAAGCATTGAGCGGCAGCGGTATGTAGAGATGCAAGGTATCGGTATGGCAGATGCTGTCGCACCCTCTTGGGAAGAGACTCAGGTCGGGTTTCGGATAGATGATCGCCCCGATGGTCGAAGCTGAACAACCGGATTGCTTGTCGGTGATGGTAAGGCCGTAAGCTCCGGCATGCGAAACCGTGATGATGGGTGTGGTCGCACCATTGCTCCAGTGATAATCATACAGCGCCGGGTTATTGGGCGTCGGGACCAGGGTGTAGGGTGTACCTTCGCAGCCCGACTGGAAATTCACGCTGATGGGTGGCGTTTCATAGAAGGTCACACACAGGGTGTCGTAGTTTTCGCAACCTGTCACCGTATCTGTCACTTTTACGATGAAAGCCGCCGTGTAGGGCAACGTCATCGGTAAATTGATGGTCACCCAGGTGGAGGAAGCCAGGTTGCTGCCGTTCGGGGTGAAAGTGGCCCCCGGGGGATTGCTGGTCCAGGTATAGGAATAATTGGCATTGTAATAAGCCCACAAGGAGAATTGTGCCGTTCCTCCCGCAGTGGCGCACACCAGCCCGTCGCCATACACGACAGCCGTAGGTAGCGGCTTTTCATAAATAAATATGTGGTTGGAAGTGTTGAAACATCCGTATGTGTTCGAAACCTCGACCCAATAATCGCCATAAGATCCTGCACTATATGAATAATTTGTTGCCCCGCTCAACGGTAAT
>DAONFN010000089.1:0-10134 GCA_035403625.1 Bacteroidales bacterium | reverse complement strand
CACATTATCGTAGATCCCATAGCCGTATTCCTCCTTCTTCCTGGCATCGAAAACTTTAAAGCCGGTCGTGACGATGATCGCTGAAGTGGAGATGGGCTTTCCCCGGGTGGGAGTGATTAGGAAATGTCCGTCGGTACGGTCGATTTTGGTAACCTGGCAGTTGGTGACCAGGTCGACGCCCTCCCGGATGCCGGCGGCCAAACTCTCCAGCACCTCACGGGCATCTCTGCGATGGGGACAGAGGCGGTCCCACCGGGCGACATGACCGCCGGCATCTGGTTCCTGCTCGATGAGCGTAGCCGGTATGCCCAGCGAAGCCAGGGTGCCCGCTGCCGCCATTCCGGCCACGCCGCCGCCTATCACCGTCACGTGCTTATTCATCGGGATAAAACTTTAAATGAGAGGGAGCTGCAGGCTTCCCCATGGGCAGGCCGTCACGGGTGAGGAATTTCTTCCCGGGATCATACGCAATGCCGATTTTATCGAGCAAGGGCTCAACAGGTACCTGATGGACCTGGAGCCCAAGATCCCATGGGTCGTAGCCCAACACCAGCCCGGCTAGTTCCTCGTAAGTTAGTACCGGTATTCCCATCCCGTTTCCCCCGTATGTGATCCCTTCCATTTCGCTGAGGGCATACTGCCAGCGATCGAGGAACATCGGGCAGCCCGGGCAATTGGTAAGGATGAAATCGGGGTTATAGGGAGCCATCGATTCGAACTTCTTCTTGCTGCACGAGAGCGAATACCCCCGGTTGGCCCTGACCAGATATTGCCTGAATCCGAATCCGCAGCAATGGCGTCGTTCGGGGTAATCAACCACTTCGCCTCCCCAGCTTTCAATCATCCCGGTAAGGACAAACGGATATTCGGCGCCGCCGACTCCTTTCGACGGGAACATTTTAGCATAATGACAGCCAATGTGCTCCACACCCCGGAGAGGTAGTCCGGTTTTCCGGTTTATCAGCCGGTATACCGCTTTGGCTGCAATTTCCTCACGGAATCGATAGATCACGTCGCTAGCATGTGACAGGTTCTCCGGGATCACAAACGATCGCCCGGTGGCTTTGAAGAGATTCCCGCGAACCCGCTCCTCCGTTTCGGGCGAATGACGCCATGTTTCAAGAACTTCTGTATAAAGGCCGAACGAAGTGATGCAGGAGGTAGTAAAGTTCTTGTATCCGGAAGCGGTCATCAATGCAAACTGCCTGGCAACCATGGTCATGGCTGTCTCAAAAGGGACCACATCGGCATGGTAGCCAATCCCGCTGCAGGTAGTATGAGAGGGATTTTCATAAATGTCGCGGATCAGCTCCTCCCGCAGGATCCGCAGGAATGTTTTTTCAGATCCGGGGAAGAAATTCTGACGGACGCAACTCCTGACATAAAAATACCGGTCGTCGGCGATCGTCTTCTGGTATTCGTTCCATATGATCTTCTTCCCGCCGGTGTTCATGATTCCCTTCCGTGCCTATGGCTGTTGTAAGTGCTAATGTGCTGCATATATTCGTTGTCGTTGCCTTCATCCAAGGTCAGCCCCATTTCTGCAGCCTTGACTTTCGAATACTCCTCAATCTTTCTGAAACGGTCGGCACCCCCGGTTACCTCGAAGATCCGCCTCACTTCCTCGAGATCTTCTTCCGGTATTTTTCTCAGGATTCCCGGACCGGACCGTTGATAGTTTGCCCCGAGCCGTTCCATCACGGCTTCAATATGGGCAAATTCCCATTCCCACACGGGCCCCTGTTCCGGGTGGGCGGAGGGTTGGATCTCTGACGGGAACAGGCAGTATCCGTATTTCAGGATCCATTCGCCAACCGTGCGTTTAACCGCCAGTTGCTGTCTCCCTTTTTCCGACTCAATAAAATATCCCATTTCCTGCGAAGCCGACCTCAGCACGGTGATCAGCAGCCCGGGGGCGTTGCCACGCGGACAGCGCGTCACACAGGACATGCATTCGCCGCAATACCAGATGGTGTCGCTTTTCAGAAGGGCTTCAATCCGGTCGTCGTCGCGCGATTGCAGGATCTCCGCTATCTGTCGGGGTTGGTAGTTGAAGAAGGAGGCTGCCGGACAGATAGCGGTGCAGGTGCCGCAATGCAGGCACGCTTTCAGACCTTCCTCCATCCGGATATCTTCGGCCAGTTTGTCGTAAAGCTTTCCCATTGGCAGGATATACTGCCATCAAATTTATAAAAAAGTAGAATGCAAATGACCTCCGGAGGCAGGAGGAGATTATTGACGGACAATTCGGGCTGAACCCGAAAATGTCCCGCACGTTGCCCTGACCAGGTAAACCCCCGCAGGCTGATTCGAAAGGGAGAAAGTCAGGGGTGTTCCCGGAGTGATGCTCGTATGCACGATATTACGGCCGGTGATCGAATAAATGTCAACCTCCGTGGTTGTCTCCGTATCTTCCCTGCCTGGGTCAACCGTGAAAACGCCGGTGGTGGGATTGGGGTAGACGGATACCTCGTTTGTATTCGTTTTAGCAATGCTGCGAAGGGTATCCGCAGCAGGGGAGGGGGCGGGGCTGATGGAGGCGGGACAATAATTTCCATCCGTGCTGATCCGCGCAGTCAGGTGGCTTCCGGGTTGGGCATGCACTCCGGGCAGCAACCGGATCTGCTGGCCGGCGATCAGTGTGACATCCGACCCTGGCTCAAGGGTGAAAGTACTGCCGTTTCCGGCCACCGTGATCGATTGAGCGGCATTAAAGCATTGGGCACCGGTCATATCCTGGTTTTCCAGGCTAACGGTACTGATGAGGGGGATTACCTGAAGTACCACCGGGTTTGAAAGGGCTGTGTTGTTTGAAACACAGGTTTGAGAGGAAGTGAGTTGGCAGGTGATCTCTTCATTATCGCTGGCGTAATGGTTGTATATATCATTTGTGGCCCCCTGGATGTTGACATTACCCACTTTCCACTGGTAGAGGGGCATACTGCCTCCGTTCACGGCGGTGGCCGTTACGGTCACCGCCGTCCCCTGGTAGACAGGGTTCATAGCCGGCGTGATTGAAACACTGACCGGTACCGGGCTGGTGCAATTACTGCCGACCACGATATCGTCGAGGCAGATCCCGTACCCAAACCTGGCGTTCCCTTCGAAAGCGATGGAATAGTTGCTACTGGCGCCGGGCAGACTGATGGTCTCCTGCGTCCAGGTGGCTACACTGGAAGTATAGGAAGCCAGCAGAGTCCACGTGCCATTGGGCGTGTTGCGGTAGTAAACGAGCAGTTCGTCCTGATCGGAACCCCATACGGGTTGCGTGTGCCAGAACGACAGTTGAGGGTTGAATGTCTGGCTTAGATCGAGAAAGGGAGTCAGCAGACGGGTCTTGTTTGCTGCGGTCGTTTTATCTTTCAGGCATGCATTGTAGGATCCTCCATGGGCTGCAGCCGGGTTGGTTGCCCCGTTCCCTGCGGTGAACAGCCAGGAGAGTCCGGAATTGTTCACCTGTTCCTGTGACCAGCATCCCGGTTGGGTACCGTTGCTTTCAAAGTCTTCTGACCAGGGAAATGTGCTGATGGTTCCGCAAAGCGTGGTCGAGTTAGTAAGGATGCCGTTAGAGAAAACATTCCCGGTCAGCACCGACCATGCCTTATAATAATAGGTGGTGTTGCTGTTTAAATTGCTGTGGCTGGCCGATGTCGCTGTTCCCGAACATAGGACCGTTCCTCCGCCCGGGATGGCTGAACCGGCAGGATAGGTCGTCCCGGCGACGGGGGTACCAAAAATGGGAGAGGTTGACCAGGCAACCATCACAGGGTCGGCGGATGCATTGGGGGTCCAGGTGAGGTTGATCTGATTGGTGCTGATAGCGGAGGAGGTAAACGTGGCGGGATCGGCAGCCGTATTACAACTGATGAAGCAGAAATGGATCTCTTTGATGGAGGTATACTCGGCTATGTTCGTGACGGGAAAATTGGATGGCGTTCCGCTCCAGGAGAGTGAACATGGGGTTGTGACGTCAGTGAAGGAGGTTTTACAAGAAGTCCCCGGGTAGGAGCAGCCCGTGCTGTTGATATTCCCATAGACGGCGGTCGGGTTGCCGGAGGCGGAGGCGCAAACGGGATACAGCCCCTGGTGGGAGGAAGTATTAATGTTGTTGGTTCCCAGGTGGGATGTGACATAGTTTCCGTCGACATGATAAATGATCAGGCCGTGGCCTGGGATGCCTGCATCGAATCCAGTCTGCTGCCGGTTCTCGCAAAGGAAATACTCGTTTGCATTCGTCGTATTGTACCGGATTACATCAGGAAAGAGCTGGGCATTCCGGAGAGTAACCTGCTGGACAGCGGTCAGTGTTTGGGGGGTTGTCCAGTTGAAATAGAAACGTGTCCATGCGTTGTGGTGGGCGGGCTTGGTCCCGGCTACCCCGTTCCATGAGCCGCCGGCCATAACGTCCCACCTTCCGGTTCCTGTATAATAACCGTTCAATGAATAATCCGTATCGTAAAAGTCGGGAGCTCCCAGCGTATGCCCGAATTCATGGCACATAACGCCTATGGTGCTGATTCCTGTTGCATTGCGTTCGGGTACCGTCGAATATCCGTTTACCAGAACTCCGTCAAAGGTTCTTTGTGCGGCCGTGTAACCCGCTGAAATGAGGTCCCAGCTGTGCGACCAGATATCCGCTATGTTGCCGGTCTCTTCCTGTCCCTGCCCCTGGTGAATAATGGTAATCCCATCAACGGTCCCGTCAAGGTTGTTGTCGTATTCCGCGAAATTGATCCCCGTCTGGTTGTCGGCAGCCGTGATGGCATCGAAAGCAAATTCGCCCCATTTCACATTCGGGCCGTAATAGTCGTGCGGATTGGGCAGCGTGACCCACACGGTAACCGTCGAATTCACGACAAGTTGGCCGTACGACACCTCGAGATAATAATCGCGAAAGCTGCCTGTTCCGTTGAAGTTCACCTGATTGGTATAATTGTCGAAGGCCGCTTGAGTGTAAGTGGTTGCCGTGTTGCTGAAGTTGGCCAGGATAACCAGGAGTTTACGGGTGCCGGTTGCAGGGAATCCACCCAGAACCAGCGCGTCGGCCGGTTGTCCGGCAGTCAGCGCCATTTTCATCTCTTCTACCTGTCCGGAACTGAAAAACAACCCTTTATCTGTCCTTTTGAGATATTTTTCCTCCTCGGCGGTCCTGAAAGCCGGATCATGGGCAATGATGCCGGAAAATACCAGTTGGCCGGTGCGGTCCAGAGCTGCATATTCATAGGCACCCCCGCGGTCGCTCAGAATGGTATATCCATCGGTAGTCTCAGCCCAGTGAACGAACTCATCTCCATGCAGCCGGAGGGTGATGGTTGTGCCGTCGGGCTGGGTGTAGTTACTGGGAGCCTCTTTCGCCTGGACGGCAAACAAGGAATAAGGGGCCAAAATGACAAGGACGATCCCGACCATCAGGATGAACAGCAACCCGGGTCTGGCAGATATGAATGGTCTATTTCCGAAACTGTACAATGTAGGTGACATTTTAAGGCTAATAATGTACTGAAAATTACATCATTATGTAGTCTCTGGCAATGTTGGAAAACCATAAATCCTAGCTGAGGGAACCCGGAATCCGATTTCATCTTTCCTTGTTTATCTAGTTGAAAACCATTAGTGTAAAAAATATCTTGCCGTGCTGGCCCTACGGCAGCTAACTATCCGTTTCTGTCATTTTTCACCGATCACCCTAACACCATTGACGTGAATTAGGTTGATCGGGGCCTCCCGACGGCCCATCTGTCGTCGCCTTGAGCCGCCATTGCAGATCGGGAAATTTTTTCCCGATTTGGGAAAATCTTTCGATATTCCCGGATAGGTAAAGGGGGTGATATTTCATGTATTATGTTGATAATAAAACATATATAATTCTGTATAATTTTATGGCACATCGATTGATTGATTCTTTTACAGAAAAAGGTATACAGAATTATATAAATCGAAGCAGGATGGTGCATTTGTTTGACAACGGAATGAACAGAAGGGAAATGAAGGGAATGTGCCGGTTGGCCGCAGGAAGGTTCGACTTACAAGGTGGAGCTTCACAGGGGAACGGGAAAGCCCTAACAGTGCCGTGTAGATCGTCGGGAGTTATTGCAGATGGTTTTCTTCCTGTTGGTCTGGCTGATAAACCCAGGATGATTCTATCAAAATGTTAGGACCCATCTTATCACTCGTCGAATCGGGGCGATAGAAGTCACCTTGAACTGAACGGAATAAAAAAAATGCCGATCCACTCAACAGACAAGCAAATACTGTGTTTCAGGAAAGAGGAAGGACGATGGTAAATGTTATGAAGGGTATGGTCAGGAATGAATGCATTTCCAAAAAACTCGAAAATGTCTTATCTTTACAGCCTTGATTTTTAATGAAATACCCTAACACACCGCAGTTATAGGCGTGCCTATGGTAATAAATAAAAGAAATATAACCCTTACAGCGTACTTTTTGCAGAAAGGCAAAACAATCAACCGGATACCCGGTACATTATTTTTTGGGTATCCGACTTTAAAACCTAGTGTAAAATTAGCACTGCCGAAACCCGCACGCAATACGGGGAAGGCTTTTTCTTTTATTACGGAAATCCGCAATTGTTTATCCATTAATTTATTTTATGTAATTGATAAACAATGTATAAGGAAAATATCTGGCGTGCAATGTGTACGCCACGTGTTGCCTGGTTTCCGTCATTTCACCGATAACCCGTCCCTATATATAGGTTCTTAAACAGCAAAGCACTACAAAACATTAACCCCATGAAAACAGTAACAACATTCTTTCTTCTCATTCTCTCCATCCTGTCGGGAAACTCCCAGGATCTGCGGGAGTTGAAGGCATACCTTGGAGAAAGGAGAGAAGCCGACGCGATCAATCGAACGGGCGATGCCCTCCACCTTGAACAGCTTGTCTACCCGACAAGTAATCTTCTTTATTTACGGAACGGTTCAATCGAGAAAACTGGTCAATCACTTGCCAGTCTCGACACCGATGCCCCATCTCTTCGGTTATTGACCGGGATATCGACGGATTTTGCAGACATCGAGCTGATCAAGGTCCGTCTGAGTGAATCAGACGCGCAGGATGTGCGGACCTTACTGGAAAAACGTAACGGATTCAACAAGTTGAAATTCATTTTATTCGTTTGCGAATTTTCCTGTGATTCCGTGAGCCTGCAAAAGTTTCTGCCAAGAAATGCGGCTGGTATCACTTTATTGTATTCCGTGTCGATTCCGAACTGAACCGCTTAATCCGTAAAAAAAAGAGCCATGAAAAACATATATATTTCACGCATTTCCCGTAAAACGGGCTTCCTCATAATAATGGCGGTATTGTCAATAGCCGCCCAAACCGCTTTCAGCCAGGTACGCAAGGCATTTGCTCCACGTACCTCCGTGTACTCCCCCCTCAGGACCATTTATAATATACATGGTGATTACACCATGATCGGGAATACCAATATGACCCTGTCCAATTATGGGAACAACACGAACAACAGCAACAATAACATGGTTGTGGTTGACAAGGACGGTATATCCGGGACGACCAACTCATCATCGGCCACCCTTTCTATTCCGGTCGAGAATGGAAGTACCCCTTCCTGCTCCAATATCATTTACGCCGGACTTTACTGGACCGGTAGGACGAATGATTATGTGACCACTACCGCGAAAAGGACCATCAAGATGAAGGGTCCCGGACAAAGTGCCTATACCACGTTTGTGGCAAATTCTTCCGATCTCCAGTTTCCAGGTGACAACAACATGTATGCAGGCTACATAGAAGTTACCGACCTGGTGAAAACATGCGGACTTGGGCAGTACTGGGTTGCCGATATTGCTGTTACCACCGGTGACGGTGGGTCGACCGGCTATTACGGCGGCTGGGGGCTGGTTGTAGTGTATGAGAATTCAAAGATGAAATTGCGCGACATCACCGTTTTTGACGGTTACGCGTATGTTGAAGGCAATGCGGTTATTTCTCATGAGCTTCCCGTCAGCGGATTTAATGCCGTCCCTGCCGGCAATGTTTCCATGAAACTGGGTATGATGGCAGGAGAAGGCGATGTGGGTATTTCCGGTGACTATTTCCAGATTAAAAAACTGAACACCGGCGATTGGCTGTCGCTTAATCATGACAGCAACAGTGTGACAAACTTCTTCAACAGCTCCATCTTCACGGGGAACAATGCCAGGAATCCATGGCTTCGAAACAATACGGGAGTTGACATCAGCATGTTTCAGGTCCCCAACCCGAATAATACGGTAATTGCGAATAACCAAACCACTACAACCTTTAAATACGGATCCACCCAGGATACCTACATTATATTTTGTATAGCCATGGGTGTGGATGCCTATTCGCCTGATATCGAGGGAATTGTTTCTACGTCAACGATCAACGGCGTTCCCGTTACAGGAACTCCGCCCTACTCTGCCCAGCCCGGCCAGGAGATTGAGTACAAGGTTGAGATTCGAAACAAAGGAACTGAGCCGGTAAACAATACCCGGATCGTCGTTCCCTTGCCTTTTGCCTCTACCTACGTGAGTAGTTCAAAGACGGTTTATACTCCTGCGAGCTCTACGACCAGCCCCTATTTTGATGCTTCCCTGGGTGCCACGGGGTCGATCGTATGGGATTTCGGAACCCTTCCGCTTCCGACCTCTCCCTATAATTCCCAGACATTACTTGGAGTATTGACATTCAAAGTGAAAACCACCGAAGATTGTTCCATCCTTACCAATGCCAACTGTATCCCGCTTTCCGTGAGCGTGACGGGTACCATCAGCGGTACAGGTGCCATCACTAATATTGCGATCAACAGTAAGCCATTGATCCAGGGTTATAGCACGGTCGGAAATTGCCAGGGAGAGCCGATTACAAACCCCATCGTAACGAATATAAATGGAACGGGTAACTGCTCGGGAACTCCTCCTATTCCTTCTTTTACGTATTGCAATGTTGGATCGACCATCCCTATAACACAGGTATCGGGAAATTTCCCGGCGGGATCAAGATTTTACAACGAATACCCTCTGGTTGAGCCCTATACAGAGTACACGATTAGTA
Source organism: Bacteroidales bacterium (assembly GCA_035403625.1). Taxonomy (GTDB): domain Bacteria; phylum Bacteroidota; class Bacteroidia; order Bacteroidales; family FEN-979; genus CAIVAT01. The sequence continues at coordinate 1,071 of DAONFN010000089.1, read as the reverse complement.
ATCCTTTCCCGGCCACCAGTGGAACAACCACCTACTATGCAATACCCCCCGGGGCCACCTCCTGCTATTTTACCTTTACCATTTCGGTCAGTAATGTAACTACGACCCCCACGGTTTCCTCGACACCGGTAGAGTATTGCCAGGGTGCGACTGCTGTGCCCTTGACAGCCACTGCAACGCCTCATTCACCTGCTTATACCTTATATTATTATACTGAGAATACAGCAGGCGCATCACCCCAGTTATCCATCACCCCTTCTACAACGACAGCAGGAACATTCACGTATTATGTCGCGGAAGGCATTTCTAACCAGTGTATCAGCCCCAACAAGGCTCCCATTACAGTCATTGTGCATGGGACTCCTTCCTGTTCGATCTCTGGTCCAGCCGGACCGGTTTGTCCCGGATCCTCAAACACATACACAAGTGCCCCGGCGGGAATGACCTCCTATACCTGGTCTATCTCAGGGAATGGATCGATTCCTAACCCGAGCACTGGACAATCGGTCACTGTGACTGCCGGGAGCAATTGCAACCAGTCGTATACCCTTTCGGTTGTGATCAAGAATCAATATGGTTGTCAAACCAGCTGCTCAAAAACGGTGAATGTCCTTGACAATACTCCTCCTCAATGGACCACCTCTGCGGGTTCCCTGAACCGCACGATCAGTTGCAGTGATGCAGCCGGAATGGCGGCAGCGCAAGCATTGTATCCGGTTGCTACCGATAATTGTGATGCCAATGTGACCAATATCGTAAAGGTATCCGGAGGTTTCGTTCCAGGAAGCACCTGCAGCCAGGCCGGCACCTACACGAACACCTGGACGGTGGCTGATGACTGCGGCAATGTGAGTGCCGTTTACACACAGGTGATCACGGTCACCGATAATACTGCCCCACAATGGACGACTGCAGCAGGTTCCCTCAACCGGACCGTTTCCTGCAGTGATGCAGCAGCCCTGGCAACAGCCCGGGCGCTGTATCCTGTTGCTACCGATAATTGTGATGCCAATGTGACCAATATCGTAAAGGTATCCGGAGGGTTTGTTGCAGGAAGCACCTGCAGCCAGG
>DAONFN010000088.1:0-10137 GCA_035403625.1 Bacteroidales bacterium | reverse complement strand
GGGGCCCAGTTGGAAGTGGTGGTGTAGGGGCACACCCAACCCGTACCCGGCGTCAGCACTCCGTTCAGCGACTGGTAGCCCTGTTTTTTAGAGAACTGCCAGTACCATCCGGCCGCCCCTTCGGTGGCATCATTCACGGCCGTCGCCTGGTCGGTGGCTCCCAGGTTCCGGGTGATCCAGCATTTGGAGGTCTCTCCGGGGATTTCGGTCGCCGAGCCATAAGTAACGGTCTTGGTAACCGGTGCCACCGTGCCCGCCACATGGTTTCGGGTCAACGAAGGATATCCGCAGATGAATCCGTAGATCAACTCATTCCCATACGCCGTTCCCTGGCTGCTGGTGGCATACGCCCGCACAAAATAACCCCGCCCGGGCTCGAGACCGGTCATGGTTCCGGTGAAACCTCCCAGTCCGCCGCCATTTAAAGTTATTCCCACATGAACCGCCAGGGTGGGCGATGGGAGAGTGTCCCAGACAAACCCTCTCGCCGTGACGACACAACCCTGGTCGTCGGTGACTTCACCCCTGGGTTCTGCGGTCGTTGCCGTGATCGAGTCGACGCTTACCGTGTTGACCGTTGCGGTGAGGGAAGCGACCGTCCCGGGCATGGAACCGGTATAACCTGATCGGGCGGCAGCATGGAAAATTGCCGGATACCCGGTGATCGTCAGGTTGAAACCCGGGAAAATGAGCAGCGCGAAGCATGCAAACGCTGCACGGACCGATCGTCCGGACAAGATCCGGCGCTCCTTTCCGAAAGGAAGGGACGAACCAAAAAGGAAAAATGTTCTCATGGCTTTCCGGTTAGTGGTTGGTAATAAATTCTCCTGGAATTTATCATCAGATCATCAGCCATGCTGTAAGGAGCAGCAAGGGTGCGAGGGGAAAGCCTCAAAACGTGTCATCAGCCTGAGATCGGATCAGGACACGACCAATTGATCGGAAGTATAAGATTCTGTAATGCTGGAGTGGAATATGTAAGAATATCGTTATGTAATTATTTGCTGAAAGCAAAAAAAATGCAATACAATAATACAACATATATAAGGAAAAAGCAATAGTTGAGGCATTTTTTCACCCGGCCTCAGATCTCATTATTCTGCCGCATCCGGTAAAGGGTCGACTTCCCAATATCCAGTTTTTTGGCCACCAGCGTGAGGTTGTTGTCATTCTTGTCGAGGTATGACCGGATGATCCGGCGAATATAGTCGTTCAGGGTGAACGTTTCATCGATCAGCAGATCGTTGCTTTTATTCAGGGAGGTGAAGGAGATGTCGCCTTCGTGGATCTGCTCCTGGTCGGCCATCACCACGGCAAGGTCCATCACGGCCTTGAGTTCGCGTACATTCCCGGGGAAGGGATAAGCCAGCAGTTTTTCCTTCGCTCCCGTGGAAAATGATTTTTTCGGAAGTTTGTTTTCCCGGCTGAACTCATCGGCAAAATGTTTTGCCAGGAGAAGAATGTCACTTCCCCTTTCGCGCAGCGGGGGAAGCTGGATCGGCAGTCCCAACAACCGGAAGTAGAGGTCTTCGCGGAAGTTCTTTTTTTTCACCTCCTCTGCCAGGTCGCGATGGGTGGCCGTCAGCAACCGGATGTCGAGCTTGACCGCCTCCGACCCGCCGATCCGGGTCACCTCGCGCTCCTGGATCGCCCGGAGGAGCTTCGCCTGAAGGTTGATATCCATCTCGGCCACTTCGTCGAGGAAAAGGGTTCCGCCGTTGGCCTCTTCGAACTTCCCGGCTTTCCGCGCCATAGCCCCGGTGAAAGCTCCCTTCTCAAATCCGAAGAGCTCGCTTTCCACCAGGTCTTTGGGGATGGCAGCCAGGTTGACCGCGATAAAGGGCTTTTTCCGGCGCTCCGACTGGTAATGGATGGCCTGTGCCACCAGCTCTTTTCCCGTTCCGGTCTCCCCGTAAATCGAAACGTTGATGTTGGTCTTGCTCGCCCGCTCGATCAGCGAATGAACTTTCGTGATGGCCGGACTCTGCCCCAGGATCGTTTTTCCCGAAGCAAACTTGTCGGCCAGTTTCTCCCGCAGTACCTCCACCTCTCCTTTCAGGTCGAGTTTCTCCCGGATCTTAATGATGGCATTCCATATCCGGTTGAATGCCTCCGGATCCTTCACGAAATAGTCATACGCTCCCTCCCGCAGGAGTGTGACTGCCGTGGAAATGTCTTCCTGTCCCGATACCATCACCACCTCGATACCGGAATTGTGTTGTTTGATTTTCTTCAGGATCTCCTGCCCGTTCATATCGGGCAACGAATAATCGAGGGTAACGACAGAGGGTCTGCGATACAGGTTGGCCAGGCAGTCTTTGCCTTTCTGGTACCGTAAAACGGTGTAATCGGGATTCTGCTTGAGCCGATATTCAAGCATTTCCCCGTAAAAGGGGTCATCCTCCACGACGAAAATCAGAAACTCAGGGCTGCTGGTCATGACGTTGCTTTATTATTTCACTTCGTTTTCAAGTTCGCGGGCCACCCGGGCCATCACCTGTTCAAGTTTATCGACCAGGTTTTCCAGATGAGCCACCGGGGTCTTCTTTTCGTCCCACGACTCGATCATCCGTATATCCTCTTTCACGATGTTGATACCGAAGCTGTCGATGGTGGGCTTGACAAAATGCGCAAGTTTCCTGACAGTGGCCAGGTCGCCGCTCAACAGGGCCGGTTTGATTTTTGGGATGGCAGGGGCGATCTCATCCAAAAAGACCCGGATCATTTTCTTCACGAATTCCTCATTCCCCCTGCTAAACTGCTCGATATACTCCAGGCTGTATAATTTTTCGGTCTTGGCATCGGAAGAGTCAGCCGGCGATGAACTGTCGGTAATTTGTCTGACATGCCGGTAGATGGTGCCCAAAAGGGCGCTCTCTTCAAACGGCTTCGTGATGTAGTCGTTCATCCCCGAGGCGATACACCGGTCAAGTTCGGCCTTGAATGCGTTGGCAGTGAGGGCGATGACCGGGGTGTCGAGTTTTAGTTCCTTGCGGATGCAGGCAGTGGCCGTCAATCCGTCCATGACCGGCATCTGAAGGTCCATCAGGATGAGGTCGAATCTCTTTTCTTTGAGTATTTCCACGGCTTCTGCCCCGTTTACCGCTTCCGTCACGCTGATCCCGTAATGGCTAAGGGCGTTGTGCGCCACCAGCCGGCTCAGGGAGTTGTCTTCGACCAGGAGTACCTCGGTCTTTTCGAGTTCATTGAAATTCTCCAGCGTGGACTGGATATCTGCGGGTCCTTCGGCCACCGGTTCCAGTTCGAGCAGAATCTCGAACCGGCTTCCGGCTCCTTTGCGGCTGGTCACCTGAACGGTACCATTCATCAGTTGCACCAATTCCCGGGTGATGGCCATTCCCAGCCCCGTCCCGCCGTATTTCCTGGCCGTGGTCGGATCCCCCTGCGAAAATTTGTCAAACAGGTGGGAAAGAAAATCCTCGTCCATCCCGATTCCCGTATCCGTCACGCTCAGTTGAATGCGGTGCCTCCCCTCCGTTGAAGGGGTGAAGGTGCATTCGACGGAGACTTCTCCCTTTTCTGTGAATTTGATCGCATTGGTGAGCAGGTTCAGGAGGATTTGCTTGATCCGGTTGGCGTCGCCCAGGTAGGCCGGCGAAAGTTCGGGGGCGATGCGTTTGTGCAGTTTCAGGTTTTTATCTTCCGCCCCCGGGGTCAGGATCGACACGGCTGAGTTGATCACCGACTGCAGGCTGAAGGCGGTGTTTTCAAGGCTCATCTGTCCCGACTCGATTTTGGTCAGATCGAGGACATCGTTGACGATCGAAAGAAGATGCTGGCTGGCCAGACCGGCGTTCTGGATCTGGAAATGCTGCTTGGCCGTCATCGGCTCCCGCGAAATTTCCCTGATCATGCCGAGAATGGCGTTCAGGGGGGTGCGGATCTCGTGACTCATGTGTGCCAGGAACGCCTCTTTGGCCCTCGACGATTCTTCCGCTTTCCTGCGCGCAACCTTCAGTTCCTCTTCCAGTGCCTTTTGGCCGGTGATATCTACCGAAATGCCGATGGTGCCGGTCAGCGCCCCTTTGTCGTTGAAGTTAGGCCCCCCGCTCGTGAGCCACCAACGCATCCCTCCGCCTTTGACCCTGACCTGGACCTCATAGGTGTCGGTGGTACCGTTGATCCTCAACCGGCTTTTCTCCCTGACGATTCCCCGGAAATCCTCGGCGACGAGCAGGTCGACTGACTTCTGGCCCAGGAGCTCTGCAGTTGTGTACCCGGTCATCTCACAAAACTGCTGGTTCACATATTCAATCGTGTCGTCCAGGTCGGTCTCCAGAAGCCCCATCTTCATATTGGCGATGATGTTGCGGTACTGTTCCTCCTTCTGCTTCAGTCGTACCTCCTGGATCTTCTGGTCGGTGATGTCGACATATTTCCACAGGTGGCCGCGGGAGTCTCCATCGATGGTGATGGGGATGTAATCGCGCAGGAAAAAGTGTCCGTTGGCCATCTCCAGTTCTTCGTTTAAGGCAGGCTTCCCCTCCCGGAGGACCACGGCGATCCGGCTCATGAATTCGTCAGGGTTCCGGAAAAGGTGTTTACTTTGTTCGGCCGACATGCTGCAGTCGGCGCCTTTCAGGGATTCAGGGGGAGCCGGTACACCGAACATGTCACAGAAATTCTGGTTGGTGATCACAATCCGGCGGTGTTCGTCTTCCAGAAGAACTCCCCCTTTAAGGTTGCGGATCAGGGCAGTCATCCGGCTTTCCGATTTGCGGAGGTTTTCCTCGGTCACCTTTTTATCGGTGATATCGATCAGCACGCCGTTGCCCCCCATCAGCCGGCCGTCTTTCACGACCGCCGTTGTCGAGAAGCGGATCCAGCGAAGTTCTCCCTGTTTATTATGCAGTTCGTGCTCAACGATCAGGACTTTGTTTTCCGTCAGGTCGGCAAGCTTGGCTACCTTGATTTCGTCGCTGTCGCCGAGCAGGTAGAGGTAATTTTTCCCGATGATCTCCTCCTGGGTGTAGCCCAGCACCTTTTCGAGTGCAGGACTGATGTAAGTGATCGTTCCGTTTTCGTCGGTTTCGTAAACGATCTCGTTCACATTCTCGATCAGATCGCGATACCTTGCTTCGCTTTCCAACAGCGCTTTTTCTGCCTCTTTCAGGTGGGTGATATCCTCCTCGATCGCGAAATACCGGGTCACCTCACCCGATTCAGTCCGGAGGGCCATGCCCCGCAGCCGGAGCCAGTAAGGAGTTCCTGATTTGCGGTAGTTGAGGATGTCGCACTCGAACGGTTCCCCTTTCCTTACCTGCTCTCGGAGATACCTGACCGCCGCGCTACTGGTATCGTCACCGCGAAGCAGGGTCTCTGGCCTTTTTCCCCGGAGTTCTTCGAGAGAGTACCCCGACATGTTTTCGAAGCTTGGGTTTACCCAGTCTATTCTGCCCAGCCGGTCGGTGATTACCACTCCCTGGGTATTTTGTTCGGTGATCGCGGAGAGGATCCTGAGTCGCTCCTTCATCTTCCACCGATCCGGGTCGGTACCGGCTTCGGCCTTTTCTTCTGAAACCGGCTTCCCGGTGAAAACGACCTGGTTCTCCCGGGGTAGCCAGGTGAAGGTACCTTCGAGTAAAGCCGGTTGACCCGGAAAACGCCCTTCCAGAAGTACCGGTAAACCCTGGAGTTCCCGGGCCCGGTCGAAATCGATCCGGCCTGGCTGCGGCCCGCCGAGGGAAAAGGAGTCGGTAACCGGTTTACCGGTAAGCCCGGTTGCTGCCGTATCCCATTCTTTCCCGCACGATACGATCACCGACTGCACGTCGAGGAGAAGATAATAGGGGAAGAACCGGCCAAACTGGGAGGGGCTGAATGAAAGGGTAGATTCCATACGAGTGATTGATGAAGCAAAGATAAGGTGTTTTCCCAAAAATGCAACTGAATTCTCAAAATGGGAATTTTACTGGAATGGGATCAATTCATTAAGTATTTGTAAATAAGTGCTATATGAATATATTTTCGTTTGGCACGTGGTTGGAAGTAAACCGGTCATTCACCTAAACCAACTAAAAAAATCGAAATACGATGAAACCCAAAATCCTTGTTGTCGACGACGAAACCAGCATTCGCTTACTGCTTGAAAATTTTCTCTCACAGGACTACGATATTATTGGAAAGAGCAATGGTCTGGATGCCCTGGAGTGGCTGGAGACGGATCTCCCCGATCTGATCATCTGCGATATCCAGATGCCCGCCATGGACGGTTACGAGTTTCTTGCGACCGTGAGGCAGACCGGTTACACGCGGCACACGCCGGTACTGATGCTTTCGGCCAACGACACCAGCAAAGAGCGTGTGAAATGCTACAAACTGGGGGCCCAGGATTACCTGATCAAGCCGTTCAACCCGGAGGAGCTTGAACTGATCATCAAGAAGAACCTTCAGCCCATTCATTACGCGATGCAGTGGTAGATAGCGAAAGAAGCAGGAAGAACCCGCACGAAATCATTTAATGCCGACCGGAAAAATGAAAGATATAATTCACATACTGTATGTTGGGAGATCAACCGAAAACATTAGCCGGTTAACAGCCGATCCTCAGGTTGGTGTAAGTCTGGCCGACAACATCCTTCACGCGCAGGAAACATTGAGAGCGACATCGAGTATCGACGCGATCCTGTGTGAGAGGCAGATTCCGGGCGGCGATGCTTTTTTGCTGCACGAACGCCTGCGTTCGCTCCCCCGTTATGATGCCGTTCCTTTTATCCTGATCTCGGAGATTTTTGAGGCCGACCTGATCCGGCGGGCACGCCAGGAGGGAATCGACGATTTCTTCGTCATGCCGCTTCCCCCGGCGGATGAGCTCAAGCGGCGGATCTGTTTCCTGAAGCGTTTCCGGAATCAGAAACGGACCCCGGAGGAAGAAAAGACTGAAACACAAACGTTTAAAATGCCCGTATCCAAGAGGATTTTCGATATTGTCGTGGCGGGATCGGCTCTTCTTTTACTGTCGCCTGTACTGCTCCTGGTCGGTCTGGCCATTCGGCTCGAATCGAAGGGAAGGATCTACTATGTATCGAAAAGAGTGGGGAGGAAGCCCTTTGATTTTTATAAACTTCGCTCGATGCGGTCGGGATCCGATGCCGAACTGGCCCGCCTGGCAAAAGAGAAAAACCAGTATAAGTCGGCTTCCGAACAGGAAGACATCGATTTTGACCGTCCTTGTCCCCGCTGCAGCCAACTGTCCGAAGGTCAGACGTGCTCCCCTGTGCTTTACTTCGCCAACCGGCAGATCTGCGACTACTGGTACACGGTACAAAAGCAGGAAATGACCCTTTCGAAGCCTGCCTTCGTGAAAATCGCCGATGATCCCCGCATCACCCGCGTAGGGAAACTGATCCGCAACACCAGCATCGATGAACTTCCCCAACTGTTCAATGTTCTGAAAGGTGAAATGTCGATCGTCGGAAACCGGCCTCTGCCGGTGTACGAAGCCGAACGGCTCACCCGCGATGCCGCTTCGAAGCGGTTCCTGGCCCCCGCCGGGATCACCGGCCTGTGGCAGGTGGAACTCCGCGGCAAGGGAGGCAGCATGTCGGAGGAAGAACGCATGCGGCTCGACAACCTCTACGCCGACCATTTTGTGGGCGATAATTATTCTTTCTGGTATGATATGAAACTCATCCTGCGCACCATTCCCGCCCTGTTCCAGAAAGCGGCCGTCTGAGCGATTCAACGATCAACACAAACCCCTTAGCCGATTCATATGCTTGAAGGATCCCATCCCGCAACCACCCGGTACCCGGCCCTCAGAACCCTGCTGACCACAGGGATCCTCGTGATGGCCCTGCTTTTCGGGCCCACCGTTCTCCGGGCCCAGAAAGGAGCCGTCCCTGCGCCCGCCCCTGCCTCCGACACCATCTTTCAGGCTGATGACTTCCTGCGCAACCTGCCTCCCCTCGAAACGCTCATCGACTCGGCTCTTGCCCATGCCCCGGCGATCAAAGGCCAGGACCTGAACATCGAGAGATCGAAACTGGCGGTACGGCGTACCCGCAACGCATGGACCACCGACATCGTGAATGCGGGAGGAGGGCTTAGCTACGGACAGTTGAACGATCTGTACATGTCCGATGGCGGGCAGTCCACCGTTTCCAATTCGGCACAGACCCGGTATTCGGTTGGGATGTCGGTAAAAATTCCGGTTTCGGCGTTTCTCAACCGTACCGAATCCAAAACCGCCAAAGTCGAACTGAAACTGGCGGAGAATCAAAAACAGCAGACAATAAATGATATCCGTGAGGAAGTTTACTCCCGGTACAACAGTTTGTTGGCAAATTATGACGGATATAAAATTCTTTTTGAGAACTTTGAGGACCAGGAGGTCATTCTTCAACATGCTGAAAAGGATTTTCTCAACAACCAGATCACCGTGGCTGATCTATCGAATACGAGGGTATCATATTCCCGCGCCAGAATTGACCTGAGCAAAGCCCGGTACGAATTCGAGAGAAGCCGCTGGGTCCTTGAAGATCTCGTGGGCTTCCGGATCGGCCATTAATGAATCTAAATTGCCATCGATGAAGTTCTCCGTTGTCTATTTCATCCGACTTTTCCTCCGCCACCTGTGGCTGATCGTCGCCGTCCCCCTGGTCATGGCCGTGACCGTCTTCTTTCTTACCCGCGACGAGCCGAAGACCTACATCTCTAAAACCACCGTGTACACCAGTCTTGCGAGCGGCAGTTCGGTCGATATCTCCGGATTCACGGTAAACACGGTAAACACGCAGTTCGACAACCTCATCGGAATCATCAAGTCGAATGTGACCCTTCAGAAAACCGGTCTTTCCCTGCTGGCCAGCCATCTGCAACTGCAAAAAGCCGATCCGATGCTCATTCAGCAGGATCACTACGAGGCGTTTACGAAAAGCATTCCACCGGAAGTGAAAAAACTGGCGGTGCCTGGTAAATTCGATCAGACCCTGGTCAACCTGAACAAACAGTACGAATCGTCGAATGACAACTTCGTTTATCAGTTGGTCAACCGCACACCGGGGTATTACAACGCCTCGTCGATCCTGGGAAAACTAAGCGTGAGGCGGGTTCAGAACAGCGACAATATTGAACTTTCGTATGAATCGGACGATCCCGGGATCTGCCAGCAAACGCTGATCTACCTGGTGAAGGTATACAAGCAGGCCTACATCGTACAAAAGGCAGGTCAATCGGACAATGCCGTGGCCTACTTCGAGGCGGAGGTGGCGCGGGCTTCGGAACAGTTGCAGAATGCCGAGAATGAGTTGCTGGAGTTCAACAAAGCGAATAAAATCATCAACTACAACGAGCAAAGCAAGTTTATCGCCGGCCGCAAGGAGCAGTTCGAAATGGGGTACCAGGAGGTGATCAAACAGCAGGCGTCTTCAAAGGCGGTTATCGATATGCTGGAAACAAAGATGACTCCCGGGATCAAGCGGAGGCTGGCCGGAACCGAGCTGATCGGCCTGCGCAAGGAACTGGGAAAAGTCAACCAGGAACTTGCCGCCCTTCAGACCCTGACCGACGAGGAAGACAAAGGCGTGATGAACCGGTCAAAGTTCCAGTCCCTCACGCAAAAATCCTTTGACCTGAAAACCAGGATGCACGGGGTGGTCGATTCCCTTTACGAGCTGACCAACGGCTCCACGGGTGTGCCGGAGAAAAATGTGGTCAGCGACTGGCTTTCGTCGATCATCGACTATGAAGGAACAACGGCACAAATTGCGACGATGGACCGGATGCGGCTGGAATTCGACAAAATTTATTCCGAATATGCGCCCATGGGAGCCATGATGCGCCGGTTGGAGCGAAAGATCAATGTGGCCGAGGACGAATACATCTCCCTTGTCAAGAACCTTGGGCTGGCAAAGCTGAAGCAGCAGAGCGTGGAGGTTTCTTCAGCCAACACGATCCTCGACCCGCCGCGGTATCCCTCCGAGCCCCAGCCGGGCAAACGGAAAATCTTGATCCTGGCCGCAGCGGTGATCGGGTTACTGGTCACGCTGTTGATCATCCTCATACTCGACCTCACCGATTCGACCCTGCGGAATACCGGCAGGGCCGCGGATGTCACCGGGCTGGAGGTGGAAAGCATGTTCCCGCTCATCCGGCGCCGCAACCAGTTGGTTGATC
>DAONFN010000087.1:0-10144 GCA_035403625.1 Bacteroidales bacterium | reverse complement strand
CTTCCAAACCCGCTTCACCCTAGCGTGTACCGGTGAAGCCATTACCGGGACGATGCATGCCACGATCATCTCCCTCCAGGGGAAGATGCTGTTTGCTGCTGAATATCCCGTTGCGGAGAAAGCGGAGATCCGGCCAGGCAGCCTGGCACCCGGAATCTACGTCCTGAGGGTATTTTCCGGCGACCGGCAGGCGGTGCTGAAGATCGCAGTAAAATAGCCAATCAGTCAATGTTCGAACACAACTATGTATCTGCGAAAATATTTCACGATGAAACAGAGGGTCACCTGCAAGTTTCGTGTATTATCCATCAGGCCGGATATTTCCTGCCCGGTCATTGTTTATATTTCGGCTGATCAGGTTTGCAATTTTCAGCAACCCTTTTCATATTCAGTTTAACCCGGTTACTAAAAACGACAACCATGAATCGCATGATGAAAAACGTGATCATCCTTGCCGCTGTCCTGACGATTGCCACGGGTGCCTCCGCCCAGTCATGGGGCGATTATACCTTTTACAGCCAGCAGAACTCGACCAAAGCTTACCTGCTGAACTCCTCCGGGAGCACGTATCATTCCTGGACGTTTGCTTCGAGCCGGCCCACGGGGTATTCGGCTTATCTGCTGGAGGGAGGTTCGGTGCTCCGGACCGTCGCTCACCAGGGGAATTCTTTCAACGGCGGCGGAATGACGGGTGAAATCGAAAAGACCGATTACAGCGGGACCGTTCTCTGGGACTATGTGTATTCGACCACGCAATACTGTGCCCATCACGACATTTGCCCAATGCCGAACGGCAACGTACTCATCATTGCCTATGAAAGCAAAACCGCGTCGGAAGCCACCCAGGCCGGTTGTTCCCAGAGTATCGTAATGTGGCCCGATAAGATCGTTGAGGTGCAGCCTTCGGGAACCAGCGGGGGAACGGTGGTATGGGAATGGCATGTGTGGGATCATCTCTGCCAGAATTACAACGCGGCCAAGAACAACTACGTGACCTCGATCGTACAGCATCCCGAGCTCATCAACATCAACTACAACACCCAAAAGGACTGGATGCACTGCAATGGTCTTGACTACAATCCAACCCTTGACCAGATCACATTTTCATCGCACATGTTCAACGAGGTATATGTGATCGACCACAGCACGACCACAGCACAGGCGGCCAGCCATGCGGGCGGCAATTCAGGCAAGGGAGGCGACATCCTCTACCGGTGGGGAAACCCGGCCGCCTACCAGGCTTCCGGAACCACCAATTTCAACGTGGTTCATGATGCCCACTGGGTGCCGGAAGGATGCCCGCGTGCCAATTACCTGGTTGCTTTCAACAACAAAGGCGGAGCAGGGAACAAGTCGTGTGTCGATTTCTTCTATCCTCCCTATAACGGATACACCTACAACATCACCCTGGGTTCAGCCTTTACCCCGTCTACCTACGCGTACCGGTACCTTTACAGCGGCCAGGCCTCCCAGGATATGGGTAATTCGCAGCAGTTGCCCAACGGTAACTCGTTGATCACCATTTCGCAGTCGGGGTACATGTACGAAATCGACACGAACATGAATGTGGTCTGGTCAAAGACCGTAACCGGCACCGTGGTCAATGCCCGGCGCTACACCGCCTGCTATGTGACCGGCGCCGTGGCGGTCACTGCAGCCGCCTCCCCCTCTTCCGGATGCCCGGGGAACTCCGTTCAGCTTTCCGCCACCCCGGCCAGCGGAAGCTCCTACACCTATTCCTGGACCTCGAACCCTGCCGGGTTCACCTCCACGCTGCAAAACCCGGTGGTGACCCCGGTGGTGACCACCTCCTATTTCGTGTCCATGACCAGCGGCACCTGCACCAGCTATGACACCGTCACCTACACCATCACCTCGCAGCCGACCGTGGCGGTCACCGCCAATCCGCAGCAGGTTTGCCCAGGCGCCGCGGTCCAGCTCAACGCCACGCCATCGACCACCGGAACCTATACCTTTTCGTGGACCTCGGTGCCGGCCGGGTTTACCTCCACAATTCAAAACCCGGTGGCCTACCCTTCCGTTGCGACCGTCTATAACGTGGAGGTCACCAGCGGGAGCTGCATCGCCACCAATTCGTTGAATGTGGGCATGCTGGCCCCTCCCACCGTGGTGGCCACGGCAAGCCCGGGGGAGATCTGTCCGAACGCCACCTCCCAGTTGCTGGCCACCCCGGCCGGGACCACAGGCTACACTTATAATTGGAGTTCCATTCCCGCGGGGTTCAGCTCATCGATTCCCAACCCGACGGTGGCGCCTTCCGCGACTACGCAGTACATCGTCAGCATCTATGCCGATGGTTGCTCAGCTGCCGATTCGGTCACGGTCACCGTCGATGCACTCCCGGCCACTCCCGTCATCACCCGTTCGGGAGATTCCCTGATGTCGAGTTCCGCCACGGGAAACCAATGGTTCCTGAACGGCGACCTGATCGCCGGAGCGACGGGGCAATATTATGTCATCACGCAAATGGGCTCCTACCAGGTGCAAGTCACCGGAACAACCGGTTGCATTTCGGTCCTGTCGGACCCCTTTGTGATCGTCGGGCTGAACGATCTTCCGGTTTCCGAGAACCTGGTCGTCTATCCGAACCCCACTTCCGGTGCGGTAAACCTTCGCCCGGAGGCCCTTCAGTGGCGGAGTTTCCGGGTCTGGATCCGCACCGCCTGCGGCGAGGTGATCCGGACAGCGGAAAATTCGTTTACATTTGACCTGTCGGACCGGCCGGGAGGCGTCTATTTTCTCACCGTTCTTACCGACCGTTCGGAGTCGGTCAGTAAAAAGATCATCGTAATCCGCTAGCCCAAAACCGCCTTGTTTCATCCACAGGGAAAGAGACCACACAGAAAACCATTCTCCATGCGAAAAGAGATCCAGACAGTCCTTCTCAGCATCCTGATCCTTGCGGCAGGCAGCGGCGTTGCCCAATCGTACGACGGTTACACCCTTTATTTTCCCCAGGGGGGCAACAAGGCCATCCTGGTTGACCTTTCGGGGAACACCTACCATTCATGGACCTTCCCCTCCAACAAGACGACCACGTATGCCACCTACATGCTCGCCGGAGGCACCCTCCTGCGGACCGTGAACCACCAGGGTAACTCCTTCACGGGCGGCCCTATTTCCGGGGAAGTGCAAAAGGTGGACTGGAACGGGAATGTGCTCTGGGACTTCGTGTATTCCACCACCGATTACTGTACCCATCACGACATCCATCCTATGCCTAACGGGAACGTCCTGCTGATCTCCTACGAACGGAAGACGCCCGCCCAGGTGACACAGGCCGGCTGTTCACAGAGTATCGAGATGTGGCCCGACAAGATCGTGGAAGTGGAGCCTTCGGGCAGTACCGGCGGGAATGTGGTATGGGAATGGCATGCCTGGGACCATCTCGTGCAGCAATTTGATCCTTCCAAAAGCAATTACGGCGTGGTAGCCGACCATCCCGAACTGATGAACATCAATTACAAGACGACCAAGGACTGGATCCACATGAACGGCATCGATTACAACGCCGCTCTCGATCAGATCACCTTCAGTTCGCACAACCTGAACGAAGTGTATGTGATCGACCACAGTACGACCACAGCCCAGGCCGCTTCGCATGCGGGAGGAAATTCGGGCAAGGGGGGCGATATCCTGTACCGGTGGGGCAACCCCACCGCGTACCAGGCCCCCGGAACCGCCGATTTCAACGTCGTCCATGACGCGCATTGGGTCCCCGCCGACGATCCGCGCTACCCCAATGCGCTGGCAGGATATAACAACAAGGGAGGCACCGGCAGCAAGACCTGCGTGGATATCTTCATGCCGCCCTACAACGGAAATACGTATTCATGGACCACGGGCACTGCCTATCAGCCTTCGACCTACGACTGGCGCCATACCTACAGCGGCAACATGAGTCCCGACAACGGAAATTCGCAGCAATTGCCCAACGGCAACACCCTTATCTGCATCGGAATGTCGGGATTTATTTACGAAATCGATCCCAACCAGGTACAGATCTGGTCGAAGAGCGTCGGCACCACCCTTGCCCAGTCGTTCCGGTACCCGCCGTGCTATATCACGGGCAACTATTTGGCTGAAGCTGCAGCCACACCGGCGGTTGTCGCTCCCGGGGGATCCGCTCAACTCAACGTGACCGCCACCGGGGGCGAAGTGTACGTTTACCGCTGGACCTCCGATCCGCCGGGCTTTACCTCGACGCAGCAGAACCCGGTGGTGTTGCCGGATGTGACCACCACCTACCATGTAACCATCAGGAATGGCCCCTGTTCAGCCACGGATTCAGTAACTGTGACCGTGGAAAACACCGGCCGGCAGGATCCGGATGCCGGCAACGGGTTGCGCATCCAGTCCGATCCGCTCTCCGGCCGTTTCTGCCTTTCCGGGAAGGCCACCGAAAAGACCTATACCCTGAGGGTGAACGATGCGGTCGGTCGCTGCGTGGTATCGGGAATGAACCTTAAAACGATCGACCTGTCGGGCAAACCTTCAGGAGTCTATTTCCTCGTACTCCGTTCACCGGGGCAGGAGGATATTCGCAGGAAAATAATCCATGTCAGATAATCTCCAAGAATAAAAACCATGAAAACATTCCTCAGCCTGTTCCTTACGGCTCTGCTGATCATCGGGTTCACCGCCCGGGCACAGCAATTCCAGAATTACACCTCCGCAAACGGCCTTCCCTCCGACAATGTGCTCGGGGTGGCCGTCGATGCAACCAACCAGATCTGGTTCGGCACCCAGTCGGGTGTCGCCCGGCTCAGCAACTCCGCCTGGACCGTTTACACTACTGCCAACGGCCTGATCGACAACTACATTAACTGTATCGCAGTGGATGCACAGGACCATGTATGGGCCGGCACCGACTACGGCGTCAGCATGTTCAACGGGAGCACCTGGACCAACTACACCACCGCCAACGGGCTGATCGACAACATGATCTCCCGCATTGCCGGGGCGCCCGACGGGAGCGTGTGGATCGGTACCCAGTCGGGAGTATCGCATTATAACGGCACCACCTTCACCAATTATACCACCGCCAACGGGCTGCCCAGCGACATGATCAGCTGCATCGCCGCCGACGACAACAATGTGTGGTTCGGCACCTTTATCGGCGGCTTATCGAAGTTCAACGGGACCACTTTCACCAACTACACCATGGCCGACAGTCTTCCTTCCGAAAATATCACCGCGATCGCCCTGGGTAACAACGGAACCAAATGGATCGGCACCTACAGCGGGGTGGCGGTGTTCAACGCATCCGATCAGTGGGTAACCACCTACCGCCAGGCACAGGGTCTGTACAACAATTTCATCCAGGATATCACGATGGATTCGCGCGGTACGATGTGGTTTGCGATTTATGACCCCTATACGATGGATGGAGCCGTAACCCGGTACGACGATGGTTTCTGGTCGTCGTTCACCACCTCCAACGGGCTGGTCAACTACCTGGTGAAACGGATTGCGACAGACGGGTCGGACAACGAATGGGTGGCCACCGGGAGCGGAGTGTCGAAGATCTACGACATCTACCTCGGCACCGGTGAAATTCAGGGCACCCTGTCCGGGCTCTATCCCAACCCGGCCGGCGAAGTGGTGCACCTCGACGGGGTGGCGTCGGCCGGCCAGGTCGAGATCCGGTCGACCGACGGGAGAAAGGTCTTCTCCTCCCCGGTCACAGCCGGATCAAACACACTTTCAATCAATGGCTTATCCCCCGGAATCTACCTGGTTCGCTGTACCACCTCTGCGGGAACTTCTACGGGAAAACTGGTGATCCGGTGAGAAAGATCGTTGCCTTCCTTTTCTTTGCCGCTCTCCTCCACCCGGTACTGGCCCAGGAGGATTTCTACCGCCCGGGTGCCATCCGTGAGATCCGGATCCGGTTTACCGAGCCCGGGTGGAGACAGATCCTCGACAGCCTGTTTGAGACGGTGGGGGACGACGGCAAACTGGTAGGCGACGTGACCATCGACGGCTGTCTTTACCGCAAGGCCGGTATCCGGTACAAGGGATACAGTTCGTACAATGCCGACGAGATCAAGAATCCCTTCAATATCGATCTCGATTACCACATTAAAAACCAGAACCACCTGGGCCATGTCAAACTCAAGCTCAGCAACGTGATCCACGATCCGTCGTTCATCCGCGAAGTGCTTTCCTACGAGATTGCGCGGAAATACCTTCCCTCCTGCCGGGCCAACTTCGCCAACCTTTACGTGAACGACACGCTGATCGGGCTGTATACCAACGTGGAGGCCGTCGACCGCTTCTTTGTCAAGGAGCACTACGGATCGAACGACCATTCCTTTTTCAAGGGAGAACCGGCCAAGCTTGAGTATCCCTTCGGGCAGAATGCCAACCTGGCGCTCACCCACGGCACCGACTCTACCGGGTACATGCCCTATTACAACATGGAATCGGATTACGGGTGGAGCGATCTGTACGACCTCATCGGGAAACTCGACCGCGGGGCGGCCTCCGCCGACAGCGTGCTCAACACCGACCGCGCCCTGTGGATGCACGCCTTCAACGAGGTGCTGGTGAACCTCGACAGCTATATCGGATATTCGCAGAACTATTACATGTACCAGGACGACCACGCACGGTTCAACCCCATCCTGTGGGACATGAACATGTCGTTCGGCAGTTTCAGGGAAACGGATGGTGCAAAGCACTTTCTCGGACTGACCATCGCCCAGACCAAGACCCTCGACCCGCTGGCGCTGCTCACCTTTTCGGTCTCTCCCCGCCCGCTCATGACGCGGCTCCTGGCCAACGACACCCTGCGGAAGATGTACCTTGCCCACATGCGGACCATCGCCGATGAGAACTTCCGCAACGGGTGGTATTATTCGCGGGCTGCAGAACTCCGGGCAGGCATTGATTCTGCGGTGCTGGCCGACACCAACCGGTTTTACTCCTATGCCGATTTTCAGGCGAACCTCGACACCACGGTCGGGGGAACCGGCGGGATGAAGCAGTATATCGGGATCAAAGAACTGATGTCGGCACGCCTTAAATACCTCGATGGACTCGACGGGTTTTCGGGTCAGCCGGTCATCGGCGATCCCGTCGCCTCCCCGGCGGTTCCCCGGCTTGGCGATTCGGTGCGGATCGCCGCCCGCATCGACGGGGGTACCGTGGCCCTGCTGGGTTACCGTTGTTCGACGGATGAACGGTTCCGGCAGGTGCCGATGCACGACGGCCTTTACAGCGACAGCCTGGCGGGCGACGGCATCTTCACGGCCACGATCCGCGTGACCGGCGCATTGGTCCGGTATTACCTCTATGCACAGAACGACAGCGCCGGTACCTTCTCCCCGCCCCGCGCCGAATATGAATACCATACCCTGCAGCCTGCCATAGCCGGCGGCGCGGTGGTGGTGAACGAACTGCTGGGGGGCGACCTGACGGACTACCGGATCGAGTTGCTGAACACCACCCGGGAACCTCTCCGGACCGGGGGGATGAAGCTTTCCGGGCAAGGGACGGACAATCCGTGTTTCGACTTACCCGACACCGTGATCCCCGGCAAGTTCTTTTACCTGATCTACCCGGTTACCCTTAACGGTTGCACCTCCCTCACCGGGCAGACGCTGCATCTTTACAATGCCCGGGGCGACCTCATCGATACCTTTGCCTGCGGAACCCCAACCGGCGGGAAGAGCCTCGGCCGGTACCCCAACGGCTACGGACCGATGACCTTCATGACCCCGACCCCGGGCAGCAATAATTTCCCGGGATCCACCCCGGCGGCCGGACTCCTGGTTTATCCCAATCCCGCCCGCGATTCTTTTACCCTCGAATTCGAGGCCCCACCGGGGGATCTGACCTTGACCCTGTTCAATTCACGGGGCGAACGGGTCGTGGAACAGAATCTGCTCACGACCGGTGCATCCGGGAACCTGCCCGAGTCCCTCACCGTCGATGCTTCCGGGCTTTCCCGTGGACTTTACCTGGTAAAGATCTCCGGTAACAACAGCACCTTCAGCGAAAAAATCATCCTCCAATAACCGAATCCATCATGAACCGAATCCATCGTACCCGCATCCTGCTCCCGGCCATCCTGTTGTTCGTGGCCATGGCCGTACCTGTCCTGCAATCCTGCAAGAAGGAGCCCGGCCCCGGGGGAAATTCGACCCTGTTCGGCAAGGTGCTGGTGAAAGACTACAACTCGACCTTCACCGTGCTGCAAGAAACCTATTACGGCCCGGGGATCTGGGTTTACCTGGTGTACGGCGACAACCGCGATTATGGCGAACGCATCCAGACCGGCTACGACGGCACCTGGGAATTCAAATATCTCCGCCCGGGAAATTACAAGGTATATGCCTTTTCGAAGGATTCTACGCTACAAACCAATGCAGATGTACCGGTCATCCGGGAAGTGAATATCCCCGGAAAAAAACAGGACATCGAAGTACCCGATCTCGTCATCTTTAACTAACTGCCATGAAACGCATCCTTTTCATCGCTCTGGCCCTGCTCATCGCTGTTGCCTCGCCTTGCCAGAGTAAGAAAGAACGAAAAAAGAACAAAATCAAAGCCACGACCGAATACGACGTCTCGACGGTCGACGGGAAACCCGTGAATACCCGGATTGCCTACGAGGAGTTCGACAAGGCCGGACATTCCGTCAAAAAGGAGGAGTATAACCCCGACGGTACGGTGAAATTCCGTTCAACGGCCGTATTTAACACCAACGGGGACAAGACGGAAGAGACGGAATTCGAGCCCGCGAAAAAGCATGATACCCGGTGGGTGTACCGGTACAATGCCATGAACGACAGGGCTGAAGAGGCGGAGTATGAAGCCGGGGTGTTAAAGAAAAAGACCCTCTTCACCTACGACGCCGCCGGCAACAAGGTTGGAGAAACGGAGACCGATGCCGCCGGGAAGGTCGTGAAAAAGAGCACCTACACCTACAATGCTAAAAACCTGAAGACGGGCCGAACGACGACCGGCAGCAAAGCCGAGAAGTCGAAAAAATGGGAGTATGTCTATTATTGAGGATCGGGTAGCCGGGTTCGGGCCTATCACGCTCGAACAAATGGATGAGGTGAAGCTGTTGAACCGGGTGGACCGCAAGTTCATTTTCGGCATCTCCCAGCTTCCCGGTATCCTGGCCAACCTGTCGAAGTCCTATTATGCCCTGGAGATCGACGGAGTGAGGATGCAGCGGTACCAGACCCTCTATTTCGATACCCCCGACCATTCCCTGTACCGGATGCATCACAATAAACGGATGAACCGGTTCAAGGTGAGAAACCGGAAATACCTCGATTCGGACCTCAGCTATTTTGAGGTCAAGTTCAAGAACAACAAGGACCGAACGCACAAAGAGCGGAAAAAAGTGAAAGGCCCCCAGGAGATGCTCGACGGAAAACCCGCCGAATTGCTGCAGAAATTCACTCCCTACACCAGCGAGCATCTGCAGCCTTCCCTTTGGGTCTGGTTTTCGCGGCTGACCCTCGTCAACCATGCCATGACCGAGCGCGCCACGATCGACACCGGGCTGTCCTTCCGCCACGGATCGGAAGCGTGCAACTTCCCCGGGCTGGTGATCGCCGAAGTGAAACAGGACCGGTCGGCCTCTTCCGTGATTGCCGATGTGCTTCACCGGCATCATGTCAGGGGTTCGCGCATCAGCAAATACTGCCTCGGGATGATCACTACCCATCCGGGGATCAAAATGAACAACTTCAAGCAGAAACTTCACCATATCAACAAATTAAGCCATGATCTCCTCTAAGCAAATCACCCTGTTCCTCCTGCTGTTGATGCTTGCCTTGCCGGTGAAGGTGTGCCTTCCGCAGCAGTCCGAATCCGATCCCGCCCTGCAGGAAGAGACGGTGGCGAAGGATAAAAAGGAAAAGAAAAAGGAGGCTAAGATTCTGGAAATGAACGAAATGTTCCTGGTTAGCCTGGGTATCAACCTGCTGAATGTGGCCCTGATCATCCTGCTGATCTACTACCCGAACTACCGGAAGCTCGACTACATCTTCACCTTTGTTATTTTCAACCTGGTGATCTTCCTGCTGACCTTCGTGCTGAAATACGTCAAACTCTCGGTAGGAGCGGCGTTCGGACTGTTTGCGGTCTTTTCCATGCT
>DAONFN010000086.1:0-10173 GCA_035403625.1 Bacteroidales bacterium | reverse complement strand
ATGTGTGAACGAACAAGCAACGAACAACCTCCATAGTTGAACGAACACTCTCCATGGTTGAACGAAGGGTGAACGAACACCAACGAAGGGTGAACGAACGAACAACGATGAAATCGGGCTTTTCAGCTACCCCCGGCCTTCATGCGTGAATCCCCGCGAGCGCATTCCCCGCAGCTTGCTGCGGGGTTAGCGAGCAAAAATTCAAATTCCTATGGATCGAAGAATCCTCGCGGCTTGCCGCGAGGTTCTTCAATTGCGCCCATGATCATGATGCCGCAAAACTACTTCGCCACCCACCCGAAAAACAGTGGAAAAAGGTGTATACACCCCCCACCGCAACAGTCGTTGTACAGTCGTTGTACAGTCGTTCACCATCACCGGAACAGCATACCAACATCACTGCAACATTCATCCTTCACTGAGTGAACCGGGTGGATACAGGCATGAACAAGAGTTCCGGTGTCAGGTCTCCGCCGGCGGATGCCTGTTTTTCGAGTTCTGAACAATTTTATGCCTTTGAAGATCATGCCATTATATCGCCCGCTCCAATCCCTCCCCGATCGCGCTTGTTAATAACTTAGCGAAGCGTGCGCGCGTCCGGGACACAACGTCGGCTGGTCGGCGATGCAGACCGCACAGCAAACGATCGCTTCCGCGCCATTTTCGTGTTATTCAGCGTGCCAAACGACTTCGAACCCTGCCCGATACCGCATGATGGCACCTTACACGGTTATCCCGTTGTAAGTTGCATCTTTGATTTTTGAGTTTTGATCTTTGAGTTGAATTCCCTACTCCACCGTCACGCTCTTCGCGAGGTTGCGGGGCTGGTCGACGTTGCAGTTACGCATCACGGCGATGTGGTAGGAGAGAAGCTGCAGGGGAATGGTAGCCAGCAGGGGCACCAGCATCTCCTCGGTGTCGGGGATCTCGATGCAGTGGTCGGCCAGTTGCTTCACCGACTCATCACCCTCGGTGACGATCGCGATGATCCGCCCTTTGCGCGCTTTCACCTCCTCGATGTTGCTGATCACCTTCTCGTAAATGCCGCGACGGGTGGCGATGAACACCACGGGCATCGACTCGTCGATCAGCGCGATCGGCCCGTGCTTCATCTCCGCCGCCGGGTACCCTTCGGCATGGATGTATGAAATTTCCTTCAGCTTAAGAGCCCCTTCCAGCGCTACCGGGAAGTTGTAGCCGCGACCGAGGTAGAGTGAATTGCGGACATCCTTGTAAATGGTGGCGATGTCGCGGATCTTTTCGTTCTGGGCCAGGATCTGCTCCACTTTCGAGGGGATATGGTCGAGCTCAAGCAGGATCTTCTGCCATTGCGAGATGGGAACAGTTCCCTTTTTCTGAGCAAGCAACAGTCCCATCAGCGTCAGCACGACCACCTGGGCGGTGAAGGCTTTTGTGGAGGCCACCCCGATCTCGGGACCGGCATGCGTATAGACTCCTGCGTGAGTGGCGCGGGCAATGGAGGAGCCCACCACATTGCAGATGCCCAGCACCGTTGCCCCTTTCGATTTCGCCAGGTCGATGGCGGCCAGGGTGTCGGCAGTTTCGCCCGACTGGGAAATAGCGATCACCACGTCGTCTTCGTTCAGCACCGGGTTGCGGTAGCGGAATTCGGAGGAATACTCCACCTCGACAGGGATGCGCGCCAGGTCTTCGATAAGGTATTCTCCTACCAGTCCGGCATGCCATGAAGTGCCGCAGGCCACAATGATGATACGCTTGGCATTCAGGATTTTCTGCTCATAGTCACGGATGCCGCCCAGGGTGACGTTGCTCCCGTCGATGTGGAGGCGACCGCGCATCGAGTCGTAGATGGAACGCGGTTGTTCATAGATCTCCTTGAGCATGAAATGCTCGAACCCGCCCTTTTCGATCTCGTTAAGGCTCATCGCCAGCTTCTGGATGTAAGGAGAATGGCTCTGGTTCCGGATGGTCTTGATCTTCAGGTCCTGATCCCGTTCGATGATGGCGATTTCCTCGTCGTTGAGGTACACCACGTTGTCGGTGTATTCGATCAGCGGGGTGGCGTCGGAAGCGACGAAGAACTCGCCTTTCCCGATCCCGATCACCATGGGGCTGCCTTTCCGGGCGGCGATGATCTTGTTGGGGAATTCGCGGGCCAGGATCACGATGGCATACGCTCCGATCACCTGGTTGAGGGCGATGCGGACGGCTTCCTCAACCGGTACCTTCTCGTTCACCATGATGTCTTCGATCAGGTGGACCAGAACTTCCGTATCGGTCTCGCTGGTAAACGAATAGCCCCTGTTTTTCAACTCGCTGCGGAGCACCGAATAGTTTTCGATGATCCCGTTGTGGATCAGCGCGAGAGTCTTGTTCTGTGAAAGGTGCGGATGGGCGTTGACGGTATTGGGCTCGCCGTGGGTGGCCCAGCGGGTATGCGCCATTCCGATCGTTCCGTGGATCGGCTTGTCACCGGTGACCGCTTCAAGGTCGGAGACTTTTCCCTTGCATTTGTACACCCGGATGTCGTCGTTCACCAGGCAAATCCCGGCACTGTCGTAGCCCCGGTATTCAAGCCGGTGCAAGCCTTTGATCAGGATCGGGTATGCTTCCCGGGGCCCGATGTAAGCAACAATTCCACACATCGTTACTGATTCTGAATGGTATAGGTCATGGTAAGCTTCACCTTGTCATTGCCGGTCGCCCCTTCCGGGCGGGTTCCGAACAGCATGATCCGGTTCGGGGTAACGTTGGCATTGACCGGGGTGTTGACCATCAGGTAAAGGTCATAATGATAGGGATAGCCGTTGGTAAGTACTTTCTGGAAATGCTGGGTCAACCGGAAAAAGTAGGTTCTCGAATCAGCATCATACGTGCCCCCGAAATAAGAAGAGCCTTCTCCTTCGTCGACGAGATAGCCCACTCTCCCGATGCTGTCCTGGCGATAAAGATAGAGCGAAGGAGGCGGCATGTTGGTGTCGCTTTCCACGTTCTTCAAGCGCAGTACGGCGTCGTTTATGGCGATATTCTGCCCCTTCGCGAAATTCTTCAGGTAAGGGAATTTCAGCTTGATCTTGACGCCTCCCATGCCCTGGAGGAACAACCGTTCGGTGCCGCGGGCCGAATCGCGGTTCAGCACCTGCTGTTTCAGATCGGGGTTGGCGCGGATATACCCGCCATGGTCGGTATGGATGAACCTTGCACAGCTTTCGCTCAGGTACATGTCGAAATGCAGCGAATCGTCCTCCGGGTCGTTCCCATTGTGGAAGTAGGCCACCAGCTTGCTTTTCCCGCTGGAGATCGAGAAGTTGAGGAAAACTCCGCCTTGAGTGACCGGGTCGACGGTCACATAAAGCCCTTTGAAGAATTTCAGGAAGGCTGTGTTGGAGCTGAGCACGTCTTCGGGGGCTTCCAGGATCTTACGCCCCAGGTAGCTGGTCAACCGGCTGAGGTTGATGCGAAGATGCGGAGCCGTCATTTCTCCCCATACGGATACGCTGTCGCTCAGCCTGGGAACAAACGACTGGTCCGCCAGCAGGGTGGGATAGGTCTCGAGATGCTGATTCGAATACCGCAGACTGTCGTACTCGAAATCTCCGCTGATCTCGTACACCTTCACCCGCTGGTTCGACAGGGTGTCGCCGTAATGTCCGCTGTAGGTCAGCATGAGCACCAGCGAGTCAAGTACGGGGTTGGTGCCGAAGTCAGCACTTTCCGACGACAGTCGTACCTGTGAATAAAAACCGGCGGTGGTTTGCCCGAAGATGGGATCCATCACCGACCCGAGCAGAAGGGTCGAGGTTTTATCGCTGCGGATCGAGTCCTGCAGGACGGAAAAAGCCTCTACGGTCAGCGTGTCGGTCGATTTTACATGCAGGGTGTCGCCCGGCGGCAGCAGGTCAAACCCGATCTGGTACGGGTCCTTTTTACACGAACTGATTCCCATGAGAATGAGGAATCCGGCGAGCAGGGGCAGGTAGCGGAGGTAGCGGGAGAGGTTCAACGGGACGGGGTTTGGTTGATCAATCGACGGCAACGGAATCGTTCACCAGGATCTCATCGTAGAAATCGTTATACGCTTCGGTGTATCGCTCCATGGTCTGGTATTCGAGGAAGGGTTTTTCGATCTCCTTCAGGTAGTTCAGCAATTCGCCGTTGATTTTCGGTGACCCGATAACGACGCCGTCGCTGAAATCGATCGCGGCCTTCATCACATTAACGTAATCGGGCGACTTATAGTGTTTGAGGTCACGGGTGGTGATCCCTTCCAGCATGATCTTGGAGGCGAAATTCGGGTCGAGGGTCCCGTCGAAATCGTCGTCGTAGATGGAAAGGATAACTTTGGTGTCGGTGAAAAGAGGATTGTCACAGTACGCTTTTTTGATGTAGATGGGCACCAGGCTGGTCATCCATCCATGGCAGTGCACCACATCGGGGCCCCATCCCAGCTTCTTTACCGTTTCAATCACTCCGCGCGAAAAAAAGATGGCGCGTTCGTCGTTGTCGTGGAAAAATTTGTTGTTCTTGTCATGCAGCGTGAATTTACGCTGGAAATAATCTTCATTGTCGATGAAATAGATCTGCATGCGCGCCTGCTGGATGGAGGCGACTTTGATGATGAGGGGGTGATCGGTGTCGTCGATGATCAGGTTCATCCCCGACAGGCGGATCACCTCATGCAACTGGTTGCGGCGCTCGTTGATGTTCCCGTAGCGCGGCATGAACGTGCGGATCTCCCTCCCTTTCTCCTGGATCCCCTGCGGAAGATGCCGGCAGATGGTTCCCATCGGACTCTCTTTCAGGTAGGGAGTGATCTCCTGTGCAACAAACAAGACTTTTACTTTTTCCATATTCTCTCCTCAGAATTATACCCTGTTTGAAATTTGGCTGCAAAGATACTAAAAATTTTTCGGATAAATTCCAAGCCAGAAATGTAAATAAATGATTGTTATCGGGTTAGAGTTTTTACGGCATCCGGAGGCAAAAAAAAACGGTCGCCGGCGTATCACCTTTTGCCCCTTTCCCCGATTAAGCGGAAAACGGTGAAAGGAGGTAATGAAGCGATGACTGCATGATCAAACGGGGGTGCCCGTCCCCGGCAGGGACGGCACAGGAGCCTGGCCAGCCTGCCCCATATCCGGCCCTCCGCCTGCCGTCCCGGGGTTTTCGGACGGTTTGCATTCTCAACACCATCGAAACCATGAAAAAATTCGCTATTGCACTGGCCGCCCTGCTCATGATGGCCCCGGCCGTATTCCCGTCTGCACCGGGAACCCTTGCCGCCGCACCGACCGGCGTCTGGATCAAATTTGAACTCAACCTCCATCGTCCGAAACTCGGCTGTGAACGGGGATTTGGTCTCTGCCTCATCGTGACTACAGGATTCAACACCGACAACCTCGTTTCAAAGGAGTCCGGTTTGCTGCCGGTTCGCGGAAGGGTGAACGAACGCAACCAGTTGGTGGTCGAGATATCCGAAGAGGCGCTGACAAAATATGAAAGGGGCTCATCCCTGCCGTTCTTCCGCAACCGGAACTCGATCACGATCCAGGATCCCTATGAAGTCCCCGAACCCGTCTGCCGGTCACTGGGAATCTCTTTTCCACGATTCGTCAAACCCGGGACCTGCCCGGTGACCTACCAGAATGGAGTTTATACGGTCACCTTCCAGTTGTAACCGCGACGATTCACCACCATGAAGACGCAGCGACGCAAAGGACCCACGGGAAAGCCGGGTGCGTCGTTGCGCCATCGTGGTAAATTCCATCCTACCATGAAAAAAAGAACATTGCTTCTATGCCTGGTCCTGGTTTTCACCGGGGCAGGCATCCTTACCGGCTGTAAAACCTACCTGCATTTCCGGTACGGGCTGACCCGGCCCGCTGAGGAAAGTCCCGCAAGCCTCAGGGAATTCCTGGCGAAAGGCCTGTATCCTTCCGGCGGACAGTATCTTTTCCGCGATTCGGCCGCTTTCGGATGGGCCGCGCGCAACGCTAATTTCCGCAAATACCTCTTCAGTCACATGATCTTCGACCGCGACGGTGTGTTGCTGCAACGCGATACCACTCAATGCCAGTGGTGGGGATTCGACCGTATCGCGGCTCTCGAACCGGGTGGGGATTATGAAAAGAGTACCGATGTCAGGCTCGATGAAATCCTCCCGGAAATCATTCCCCTGACACCCGACAGCGCCGCCTCTGCCGACCCGGACTTTACCGTGGTGGTACTTTGGGCGAAATTCCTGGGACGGTACAACAGCCGCCTGTTCGTATTGGGGAAGGCCGCGGAGATGAATAAAAAAGCACGGATCCGCGTGATCTGGCTGAATACCGACATGCAACAGGAATGGCATCTGCGCGATGGACAGAAAATGGGATTCCGGTAATACTGGCGCTGATTGCCGGCTGCCTCTCCTGCGGGAGTGCGGGCCAGGAACTGATGCTGGGAAGCGCCTCGGTGCCGAAGGACCCCTTCTGCCCCTCCGATACTATCCTGTATTCCGTCACCTGGAGGATCACCCACAAGCTCGACTATTCCCTGTCGTGCAATGTGATCCATTACCTGAACTGGAAGCAGGGAGACCCTGCCAACACGGTCTCCCTGCTGCACCAGCTGCAGTATCGCTGGCAGATCGAAAAGCAGGGCAGCCTCCAGTTTACGGGGACCTTTACCCACGACCTGGGAATGCTGTGGTTCCCCGACAGCCTTACCCGTATCCGGCCCGACGATAATTCTTTGGAAACCAATCTCCTTATTTCTTTACCACGGCGTTTTTCCCTCAGTGTCCTGTCGCGGATGTCCACCGCAATTTTTAATACCTACACCGAAACCGGCAGCCCCGGACCGGAGGGAGCGCGCATCCTGGCCTCCGCCTTTCTGACCCCTTTTATATGGAACTTCTCGGGCGGCATAGGATGGACCCTTACCGGTTTCGGCCGGATCGACCTTGGATTGTCGTCGGCTCGTTTGACATGGGTGAAGAACCGGGCCCTCTTCCGCGCCGGCGGGCCCTGCTTCGGGGTTGCGGAAGGGAAAAGCCATCTGTTCGAGTATGGCCTGAGTTTCCACATGCTGGTCGACCGGGAATTCGCAGACCGCTTTCGCTGGACCTGCGATTTGCTGGTATTCAGGAATTACCATAAATCCGCCGATCTTTCCCTGAAGAACATCCTCACCGCCCGGATCACCGGGTTCCTGAAAATAACCCTCCAATCGAAGATCGTGTACGAGCGCGACATCTCGAGGCATTTGCAAACGGAAAGCCTGATATCGCTGGGGTTTGGAGTGGGGTTATGACTGTGAAATGTTTCACAGTCGGCCGTTTTTGGAAATGGAAAATGCGTACTTTTGTGCGACCTAAATTCCGACTGCCATGTACAAAATTACCCGCCACCCCATCCTCGAGATCCAGGAAGAAAAGAAATCGTCATTTTTATTTGAAGGAAAGGAAGTTACAGGCGACCTTGGGTTCACCATCGCCGCTGCCCTCCACCAGGCCGGCTATCCGGTGCACAGTCACAGCCTCAGTAACCGCGAGCGCAGCCTCGAATGCGGGATCGGTAAATGCGGTGCCTGCGAAATGCTGGTCGACGGCCAGGTGAAGCGGATCTGCATAACCCGCATCGACGGGGTGAAGGAAGTGAAAGAAATCCCCCATGATCATGCACCTTACCGGGTGCCCATTAACCGGGACACCGCAGTAAAAGTTTACCGTACCGCCGTGGCTATCATTGGCGCCGGTCCTGCCGGACTGGCCGCCCGGGAAGAGCTGAACCGCCACCAGGTGCCCAATATCGTGATCGACAATAACGACCGTATCGGCGGCCAGTTCCTGATGCAGACCCACCAGTTCTTTTTCTTCGAGAAGGAGCAGAAATTCGGCGGCATGCGCGGGTTCGACATTGCCAAAACGCTGGCCGGCGAGAGCCAGGAAGGGATCTTCCTCAACTCGACGGTATGGGATATCCTCGAGGGCGGACGCATTGCCATCAAAAACATCCGCACGGAAGAGATCTATTACGTCGATGCTGAATACCTGATCGTGGCCACCGGGGCCGTACCCTTCATGCCGGCCTTCGAAAACGACGACCTTCCCGGTGTCTTCACCGCCGCCGTTGTGCAGAAGATGATGAACCAGGAATTCACGCTGCTTGGAAAGAATGTGCTCACCGTCGGGGCCGGGAATATCGGGTATCTCACCTCCTATCAACTCATGCAGGCAGGTGCCCGGGTGAAGGCCATTCTCGAGGCCATGCCGAACGAAGGCGGTTTCCCTGTCCAGGCCAACCGGGTCAGGAGGCTCGGAATTCCCGTGCTCACCTCCCATATCCTCCTGAAGGCCATTCCCAACGAACATCACGACGGAATCACCGGTGCGGTGGTGGCCGAATGTAAAAACTTCAAGCCCATCCCCGGCACTGAAAAAGTGATTGAAGGGATCGATGCCATCAACATCTGCACCGGGCTTGTCCAGGACGACCAGTTGCTCATCAAAGGTAACGAGATCTTCGGGCGGCGCTGCCTCGGTGCCGGCGATGCCATCCGGATCGGTGAAGGAACAAGCGCCGTGCTCCGCGGACGCCAGGCAGCCTTCGATGTACTCCAGGAAATGGGGGCTCGCTTCGATTACGACGAGTATCTCGCCCTTTCGAAAGAGTACATCGACTCGCAGCAGCACCCGGTCAGGGTGATAGAAAACCCGTACCGCCCGACTCCAGAACGGATGAACGAAAAAGGCTTTGTATTGATCGACTGCCTTTTCGGCTTCGCCTGCAACCCCTGTGCGTTTGCCTGTCCCAACGGGGCCATCACCAAGTCGTCGACCAGTACCGTACCGGCCATCGATTTCGATAAATGCACCGGTTGCATGGATTGCGTTTACCAGTGTCCCGGTCTTGCCATCTTCGGATACAACCTGAAAAAAGACTGGCTCTTCCTCCCGATCGAATACGAAGTAGCCGAAAAAACACCTTGCTACCTGGTCGACAATCAGGGCAAAAAGCTGGGCGAAGGGATCGTCGAAAAGATCCTGAGCAAGCCCAACAAGACGAACATCGCCCGTGTGCTTTCCCTGACCCTTCACGGGGAGGAGCTGACGACTGTACGCGGGTTCATTGCCCGTGAAAACTACCCGGAACCGGTGCAGTTCGGCTCGGTTACCGAAGCCCCGAAAGAGAAAACGTATGTGTGCCATTGCGACGATGTCACCCTCGACGAGGTACTGGAGACCATTGGCGAACGAAAGTTCATTTCAGTCGATGAAGTGAAACACACCACGCGTCTCGGGATGGGAGCATGTCGCGGCAAGCGTTGTATCAAGCGGCTGAAAACCACCCTGGCCGGATCAGGGATTTCGATCGTGGGCGAACCTACCCCGCGCGGTCCCTTGTCGAACCAGGTGGCTATGGGCGAACTCTACCCGCGCCAGGTGCACGAGGAGGTGATCGCCGGCTGGAACGGCAACCGGCCTAAAAAAGTGAAAGTGAAGTCGCTGGTAGCCGGAGGCGGGATCGGGGGAAGCGCCCTCTTCCGTTACCTGGCAGAAGCCGGGATGGAACCGGTTCTCCTCAACTACGGGCGCGGATCCTCCTGGCGCAACATTGCCGGCGGCCGTCCCAATTTCTCCCTCCCCGAACTTTCTGATATTGCCACGCATAACCACGAGATATTCAAGGATCTGCAGAAAATCCACAACATCGATTACCGGCCGATCCTCTATGTTACGTTCGCCCACGATGAGTCGATGTACCGGGCTCTGGAAGAGTCGATGTCGTGGTCGAACGCCATCATGGTCAAGCCCTCTGATTTTGCCCGTGAGATCTCGCCGCGGATCAATCCCGGCATGGATAACTACCTTGCCGCCCTTGTCACACGTGATTGCTGGCAGGCAACGCCGGGCAGGGTAATTGACCTGATCCGCCGCATTGGAATCGACCACGGCGGGAAGGTGGAAGAAGATGCCCGTCTGGTTGACGTGACCCGGGTCGACGGCCATTATCTTGCCCTGGTGCAGGATCACCAGCAGCAGTATATTGAGTATGAAACGGAAGTCTTTATCAATGCCCTGGGTCCCGGGGGAGAAAAATTCGCCTCCGGACTGGGTATCGAGACGGGTCTGTACCCGGTGAAGCACCAGGCCTTCATCACCCGTCGCCTGCCGATGCTCGGCCACAACGGGCAGCCGCTTCCCAT
>DAONFN010000085.1:0-10182 GCA_035403625.1 Bacteroidales bacterium | reverse complement strand
GATCACATCGATCTTCCCGATGGGGACCCGGTCGGCATATTTCGACCCTTTGAAGATGATCGGGAAGAACTTCTTCATCATCCGGTCTCTGGCACCCAGACCCAGACGCCATTCTTCGGTGATGATCCCGCGTTCCTTGTCAATCTCCTTATCGTCGAGGGTGGCGTAATGGGCCCAGTCTTCCAGCACCCGGTAACCTTTGTCAACCAGTGTCGTGTCGTCGGTGGGTATTTGCAGCATGTACACCGTCTCATCAAAGCTGGTATAGGCATTGATGTCGGCTCCGAACCGGACGCCCGTCTTCTGCAGGAAGTCGATCAGTTCGTTTTTTGGATAGGTGCGCGTACCGTTGAAGTTCATATGCTCCATGAAGTGTGCCAGCCCCTGCTGGTCATCATTTTCAAGGATCGAACCGGCATTTACGACCAGGCGCATCTCCAGCCGTTTCTCCGGTTTCGGGTTCCGCCGGATGTAATAAACCAGCCCGTTGTCGAGTTTTCCGATCCTTACGCCGGGATCAACGGCCAGGGGAGTGGTCAGGTCTACCACCGGTTGCTGGCCGGATACGGTGAGGGCAAGTCCGGCCATGATGACCAGGGCCTGCAGTCTCAGGGAAAAAGGTTTCATATTATGGCAGATTTAGGTTGTCCGTGAAATCCGGTGCAAGTTACGATTTTTCGGGCTATTTGCTCTTTCCGACCCTGCAAATGCCCCATGCGAATACTCCCCGGCATCAACAATACGGGCGGAAAGTTATAAACACTCGTATCACCTTTATCTGGAAAGATGATAAAGCAGAAAATTCGGCAGTTGACTAGGTGGTTTTAATTCGATTCCGTACGCGTCAGCTAATTCAAAAAGTGACACTGAGATTCATGGAGGAGACACGGAAATCCACAGAGAAAAAGGAAAGGGCAGGGGTACTCACCTTTTGTTATTCAGATATCCGTGACGTCACAACCTCACTGTCACCCCGGCAAGGAAATGGATCAGCGCCTGCGGGAAATACCCATTGGATTCCGCATATATGCCATCGAGGTAATAGGGATACACCCATGCGTTGGTCACGTATTTACGGTTGAACAGATTGTTAACCGACAGGGTGAAAGTCACCTCCCCGAAATGACGGGTGGCGACCGAATAGTTGCCGGTCAATCCGGAAGTCAGATATCCGTCGAGTGACCGGGCCCTGGCCGAGGTGTTGTCGATGAACTGACGGCTGATGTACTTCGCATCCAGTGCCAGCGAAAGTCCGGCTACCGGCCGGTAGGTCACGATCGCCCCGGCATTTACCGAAGGGGAGAACGAGATGTCGGTCTCGCCGAGCCGTAGGGTATCCTGCCCGAGGTAATTCCAATCGGCATCATACGTATCAATATACTGTGTGAAATCGCGGATCCGGTTGCGACTCAGGGTCAGGTTGAGGTCGAGCCTGACTTTGTCGTGCAGAAAGCCTGCCCCGGCACTGATCTCGATCCCCGTGCGATAGCTGTGGGGAACGTTAACCATAACCGCTTCACCCACATTATTGATTTCGCCGGTCAGGACCAACTGGTTCCGGTAATCCATATAATACAGGCAGGCTCCGGCAGAGATATTCTCCCGGCGGAACGAATAACCGAGTTCATAATCGTAGAGGGTTTCGTTGGTAGGGATCCTCCAGGGATCGGCATCCTTGTAGTTGTTCCGGCTGGGCTCACGGTTGGCCACGCCAAAAGAAAAAAACGTGTGATGGTACCGGCTTGGTTCATAGTAAACTCCAGCCTTGGGGTTGAAGAACGAAAACGTGTGCTGCTGATCGAGCATACGCAGGTCGTCAAGGCTTCCTTTCATGATATAAGAAACATGACGGTATTGAAGATCGGCAAAGAGACTGATCTTTCTGACTACATTCACTTCCCCTTTTACATAGAACGTAAGGTCCTTCTTCAGCCCCGTATTGTAATACCAGTTGCGGTCGGGAGTCCCGCCGGCGGCGAATTGGGCCCAGATGACGCGGCCCGAATGACGGCCGTGGTAGCGGTTCCAGGCGCCGCCGACGATGAGATTCCAGCGCTTCGACCGGGAGTAACGGGTCGAAAAGGTTACGCCGAAGAAGTCGTTGTCCATCAGCTTACGGTTGATCAGGTCGGTGGAAGTAAGGGTATCGCCGCCGATGACCGGGTTCGCCAGGCCATATTCGCTGAAACTCTCTCCCTGTTTGTAATTCTCGTAATAACCGCTGCCTTTGGTGTAGTGCAGGGCCGCATTGATATTCCAGCCCCGGGTGAGCAGGCGCGAAAAATGAACCTGGTAGTGGTCTTGCCGGTAGTTGTCGGTCTGACCATCATAATACACAGCCTTGCCTAGTGAATCGTAATGGAGACCGGCCGGGTTGAAGGTGCGATGTGTAGCGAGGGAGTCTTTGGGGACGCCTTCCCAGGCCTGGTAGGTCCGTTCTGTTCCGGAGAATGTGATCAGCCTGATGGTGGTTTTGCTGCCATAGTACCCCCCCGAAAGGTAGTATGATCGTAACAACGAGGCAGCACGGTCGATGTATCCGTCGGAGCGCAGGAACGAGAACCGGCCATCGACACTGATCCTTCCCGGCATCAGTCCGGTGCCGAATTTCAGTGTCGATTTAAAGGTGTTGTAGGAACCGCCGGAAAGACTTAACTCGCCGTATGGATCCGGGTGCAGGTCGGAAGTGAGAAAATTGATGGATGCCCCGAATGCACCGGCTCCGTTGGTGGAAGTCCCGACGCCGCGCTGCACCTGGATGTCTTCCGTGGAGGAGGCCAGGTCGGGCAGGTCGACAAACCATACCCCCTGCGATTCCGGTTCGTTCAGCGGGATCGAGTTGATCGTGACGTTGATGCGCGTCAGGTCGGTGCCACGGATGCTGATACCCGAATAGCCCATTCCGTTCCCGGCGTCGGAGGTGACGACGGTGGAAGGCAGTCCCTGGATGAGGTAGGGGATGTCTTTCCCCAGGTTCAGCGACCGAATCTCTTTTCGAGCCAGCGACGACCAGGCAGCCGGGAATTTTGCCTGTGCACGGGTTCCGATGATGCTGACTTCATCGCCCAGCAGCACGCTGCCTTTCAGGGCGATCTGAAGAGTGGTATCCCGGTGGAGGCGCATGGCAATCTCGGCTGCCTCGAATCCGACAAACGAAACGCGTAGCATCAGGCTTTCCGCTTTGAGTTTTTCAAGACGGAATCGCCCCATTGCGTCCGTCACGGCCGGTGCAGCCTGACCACCGGTACTGATGTGCGCTCCTTCAAGAGGTTTCCCGGTGGACTGGTCGGTTACGGTCCCGGTAACCGCATACTGGGCATGGGTGTTGTTCGAGAAGAAGAACAACGTTGCAACGATCATGGCAGGATATAATCCTGACCGGATCAGATCAAAGAATCGATTTTTCATAGTATTTCATTTTTCCTACGCCGGCATTATCCGGATCAGGTTATTGGGGTATGATCTCAGCCCTTCTGTTAAGGCACCCCCTTTGGAGAAATATCGCTGCAAAGATAGATAAAAAAGGCAACAGGAAACAGGAACCGGGTCGCATTTTTCACGGCTCACGACTCACGCCTCGCCAATTAACAGTATCTTTGTACATCAACCGGTCATCATGAAACTCCTGATCATCAACGGTCCCAACCTGAACCTTCTCGGCACGAGGGAAACGGAGATATACGGGACGCAGTCATTCGAAACCTACCTGAAGAAACTTCGCCGGCATTACCATGCGCTGACCATCGAATATTATCAGAGCAACATTGAAGGAGAGATCATCAGCGCACTGCAAAATGCGGGTTACCTGTACGATGGAATCATCCTCAACGCGGGAGGATATACCCACACCTCGGTAGCTATTGCCGACGCGGTAAAGGCACTTAAGATCCCCGTGGTTGAGGTCCATATTTCAAATATCTTTGCCCGGGAACCCTTTCGCCATACTTCTTATCTGGCTGCCAACGTCAAAGGCAGCATCATTGGCTTCGGACTGGATTCCTACCGTCTTGCAGTCGAAAGCCTGATCACGCCGGTAGTTTGACGATCATTTACTGAAGAACCGGGAGGAGTTGAGTTGCGTGTATTTTCGCCTGCCCAGGAGATAATATTCGAGCACGATATTTCCCCGGTACATATCCTTCATTGAACCCTGCTGCAACGCTTTACGCTTCTGCTTGATCTTCCCGAACAGGCGGTAAAAGCTCATGTGGGCGCGTGTTACTGCCCAGAAATCCCGGAACCCGGCCTGGAAAAGGAACTTGAAAGCGGCGATGGTATCGAGGAGATATCTCACGGCAAAGACGCGAAGGAGCCTGTCCGAAGGAAGGTTTTTATAGAGCAGGAAGAAATTATTGCGGAAATTGAGGTAGGTTTTCTGGTAGGATGCTTTGGGCAGGGTCCCGCCACCGATGTGGAAGACCGTCGAATCCGGGCAGTACATGACCCGGTACCCGTGGTTTTTCAGCCGCCAGCAAAAATCGATCTCCTCCATATGGGCGAAGAAATCGTCGTCGAAACCGCCCAGTTCGCGGAATACGTTCGCCCTTACGAACATGCAGGCGCCTGTAGCCCAGAAGATTTCACACACATCGTCGTACTGGCCGTGATCCTCTTCGATCGCCTGGAAAAGCCTTCCCCGGCAGAACGGGTAGCCGTACTGATCGAGGAACCCGCCGGCTGCTCCGGCATATTCGAACTTTTTCGGCTCGTAATAGGAACGGACCTTGGGCTGGCATGCGGCGACCTGGTCATCCTTCTCCATCAGGGCGATCACGGGGAGGATCCAGTTCTCGGTAACTTCGATGTCGGAATTCAGCAGGACGTAATAGTCGGCATCGACCTGGCGCAGGGCCTGGTTATACCCCGAAGCAAACCCTCCGTTTTTCGGGTTGCTGATAATGCGGATGGAGGGATACCGGGAACGAAGAAATGCCACCGAGTCGTCGGTAGAGGCATTGTCGGCAACAATAATTTCCGCATCCTCCTGGCTGAACCGGATCAGGGCAGGTAGGAACTGCTCGAGGTACTTTCTACCGTTCCAGTTCAGGATGATGACTGCGACACGCATTGTTACCAGGGAAAATTAAAAATTAGCAGATCAACATTACGGTTTGTTCTGGTTTTGTGTTCGTTATGTCCAGGAATTTACTCCCTTACCCGTTCCACATAACGAAACCCTCATTCCCGTCGTAAAAGTACAACAAGAAACCGTAATTACTAATTTTTAATTTTTTATCAGTTGGGGAGTTCCCAGTAGTCCGATTGCATATCCCCCCAGGAAGAGATCACCTGCGTGTCCTGGAGATCGCGGGTGCCATAGATGCGGTTTCTGAGGTCGATCTTCCAACGCGGATTATTGACTTCGCCCGTGGCATCGGAGTGGAGCAGGATGAAGTCGCTTGTGACTCTGTCGGGTGAATAGAAGACAAACTTCCGGTTTCGCTGGTTGTTGTTGAGGGTGTAATACTGCCAGATCTCGTACGGGTAATTGCTGGGTTCCATGTTCTGCTGGCTGCGGGTGTTGGGCGGACCGTATTCGAGGTACACACGGCCACGGTCGGTCTGGTAGCCTTTTTTTACAGGGGTTCCGAAGTTGAACTGCACTTTTTCAACCTGTTCCTTGTAGGCCAGCCAGGCTTTTTCCGGATTGGCATGGTCTCGTGCCTGCCAGAACGTGAAGAAGAACTGCTGCAGGGTATGCAGGTCGGATTTCTTCATCGAAACGCGTGAGAAAGCTTTCTCCAGCCCGGTGGCAATCGGGTAGGTGCAGCTGATATACTCGCGCAGGGAGTCGATGTTGGTGATCTTTTCTGCGAAAGTGTTGGCAATCTCTGCGGCGCCCAGGTCGGCCATGGATACCTGCGCCGCGGGGTTCATCCGCTGGAAGAACATCTTCTTTGTAGCGATCACCTCGTTCTGGGTTCCTCGGGCTTCGAGCACAAGGTTGTAGTTGCCGGTCGGCAGGTTCGAAATATCGACCTCGGTGAGCAGGACATTCACGTTGCGGGCGGTCTCTTTTTTCGGCCGGATGTAGGAGCTGAGCATCACGTTATGTTCGAACGACTCGATATAGTAGGAGAGAAGGAACTTTTTATCGGCTCCGGTAACCCGGTCCATGTTGTAAAGCTCCGAGTAAAATGTCATCTTCGTCTCATTCTCAGGGAAAAACGTATAGGTATAGGGCACCAGGTCAAACCCGCTTTTCGACAGTGCTGTCGGGGTCACGGCGCGGGTATAGGATTTAATGAATTCGACATCGGAGAACGCGGCTTTTCCTTCCGGGTAATCGATGGCGATGGTACGGGTGCTTGGCGTGGGGGCGGTTTCCTTGAACTTATCGGCCATCTGAATTTCGAATTCATACGTGCCGTTGGGCAGTGAGAAGCGTTGCTGATCGACGAAGTAAAAATTCCGGTTAGCAGTATCGGCCACTTCCGACGAGTTCAGTTCGTATTTGCGAAAAGCCTTGATCTCATTACCCTGTTTGAAGGTCATGAGGATATTGACCGTAGCCTTGAACTGGCCGTTTTCCTGTTTGACGAACTGAACGCTGTTGGCTGCCACCGAAAGGTACGTTTCGAGGTAAGGTCCTTCGGGGGAGTTGAAGGAGGAGTAGCTGAGGAAAGCCCACAGGTCGCGTGCCTGAACGCCGGAGGTGAGGAGGATGCCGGCCAGTATTAAGGTCCATTGCAGTTTTTTCATCGGAGAGATATTTGCGGGTTGGATGTTGATTAACGTGCAAAGATACCTTCGATGCGGCAGAATTGCAAGTGAAATCGGTCATCTTAACTCCCTGAACGCTGAAACCCCGTTCCCTGCAGGCGGCCTCTTGCCGGTTTGCAAATTGTTTCTACCTTTGCCGTCTCAACTCTCACACTTTCGCCCGATACTGATACCCCACACCCACACCCGCTTCGGAGAGATGGCAGAGTGGTCGATTGCGGCGGTCTTGAAAACCGTTGACCCGCAAGGGTCCGGGGGTTCGAATCCCTCTCTCTCCGCAAATAAAAAACCCGCAGCAAAGCGGGTTTTTTCGTTTTGAAGAAAACCAAAAACTTGTTTTTGTGTTTTCGGAAAAATGAAAAAACAGGCACGAAGTGCCGGGTTTTTTATTTATCGGCCCTCCCCGTGGATCACGAGCGTAGCGAGTAATCCCTTCTTTGCTCCAATCCAGCGCCAGCAGCAGATACCCGGCGGAAGCCTTAGGGAATATGGGTAGGAAGAGGGTGAACAATAGAACAATAGAACAATAGAGCAGCAGAACGGGAGAATGGGTGTTTACCGGATCTCCTTTCCAAACGGGGTGAGCGCGAGTCCGGCCAGCTTAAAATGCTGAAGGGCGAACGGGATGCCGATCACGGTGATGGCCAGCAGGACGCCGAAGAGAAGGTGGGAGAGGCTGATCCAGATGCCGCCGAGGAAAATCCACAGCACATTCATCAGGGTGGAGAGACAGCCGCCTGACAGAGGTTTCGACCGAACTTCCCGCCCGAAGGGCCACAACGCCAGCCCCGCCAGCTTGAACGTCTGAATCCCGAAAGGAATGCCGATGATCGTAAGGCACAACAGCAGGCTTGCCACGCAATACTCGATGGCGATCACAATGCCGCCGAAAAGAAGCCAGAGAAGGTTGCCAAGGGTGGACATATTCGGCCCTGCGAATGATTTTACCCGGTGCAAGGTAATTAAATTCCCGGATACTGATAACCCTTGTGGAAATCATCCGTAACCACCCGGTATACATGCAGATTCTCCATCCTCTGGTAGAACTCCACCCTCCTGGTCACATATCTTCCCAAAGCTCTCCTCCTGAATCCTCCAACGGACAAACTGTAAATCGGGCCGGGTTTTCTCCCTGATCAGCCGAAGTACAATAAAAGGTCGGATTGGCAAACCCGGAATATCAGGATCCGGAGATCGGGTAAGAGGCTTCCCTACAGGATGGGTAACGAACCTTCCACTGTCACGGTCAATTCGGCAGTATTACCGGGGAAATCCGCTGCGCGGGCCGCGATCCGGCATCCGGCCGGCGAAGGGTTGGCGACGGTGACCGCGTAGGTCCACACCGGGCCGGGCATCTCCTGCATCGCTTCGCCTTCTTCGACGAGGATGCCGTCGGGCCGGGTGATGCGCACTGTGACCGACTTCGTCCTGAACCGGTTGCGAACCCATACAGTGAGGGTGCTGCCTGTCCCGGAGACGTACCCTTGGATGTCGATGTTATCCACCACAGGTGGGTTCAGTGCGTCGGAAATGGCCATGTTGTAAGCTGTCCGGCCGTGGCCTCCGGCTTTCCCGTACATCTCCCGTAACCCGGGATTCGCCAGGGCATAGTGTGCCCATTCGGTCGCCGCCTGGAACCGATGCTGATGAGCTAACTGGGCAGGCGAGAACCCGGCGCTCCGACGCGGTTTCTTCGATACGATGGTCAGGCCGTGGCGCTGGCGGAATACCACTTGGTCGCCGATCATACCCGACAACCCCTGGGTGATCATGTTGTTTTTAACTACAGTCATGGTATTGTTGTTAAAGGTTGAAAACTGGCTGAACTATCCTGAAGGCAATCGTTATTTGATTATAATTCGGCTGATTAGGTCTGCAAAAAGGCCTACCTGATCGCTCAATATAGCGAGTGATGAGGAATGGCCGACTGAATCTTTTATCGTGACCGGCAGAAAGGCAACCGGAACGGCTGTCATTACTGCCTTTTCACACGGTGACCGGGCCATTCAAGGGTGGGTTGCATCGGGTACCCCCACTATTTTTTGCATTTTTTGCAAAAGTGCTGATAACCAGCCTGAATAGTTTTATATAAATCCGGAACTGTAAAGTTGTTTCGGGTGATGCGGTAACGGTGACGCCGCGTATAGGATCAGTATAGGATCAGTATAGGATCAGTATAGGATCAGTATAGGAGAGATGGGGGATGAGTGACAAAGGAAGTTCCGATACTCTTTTTTTTGCCCATTCCCAAAATCTTGCTACTTTTGCAGCCCTTAACCCATACCCTCTTCGGAGAGATGCCAGAGCGGTCGAATGGGGCGGTCTCGAAAACCGTTGACCCTCGTAAGGGGGTCCCAGGGTTCGAATCCCTGTCTCTCCGCAAACAAAAACCCGCAGCGAAGCGGGTTTTTTTGTTTTGGAGAAAACCGGAAACGTGTTTCCTTGTTTTCGGAAAAACGGAAAAACCAGCCCGCAGGGCCCGGGTTTTTGTTTTCAACCCCCATTTGGGGGATCACCAGCGAAGCAGGGAATCCCTGGCTTTTCCCAAAAATGACTACATTTGACTCCGGTGAAAAATCAAACCGATCCTCGGCGAATCCATGTGTACCGCACCGGCGAACCCGGATCCGGACCCGTGGTGTATTGGATGCAACGCGATCAGCGGGCTGCCGATAACTGGGCGCTGGTATATGCGCAGGAACAGGCCATCCGGCTGCAGCGTCCGCTGGAAGTCGTGTTTTGCCTTTCGCCGGGTTTCCCCGGGGCCAATATCCGTCATTACGGCTTCATGCTGGCCGGACTTGAAGAGACCGCCCAGCGCCTCAAACAACGGAAGATCCCGTTCCACCTGTTGAACGGGGATGCACCGCGGGTGCTGCCGGAATGGCTTGCCGAAAGGCAGGCAGGGATGCTCGTGACCGACTTCAACCCGCTGAGGCTGACGCTGGATTGGCGGCATCAGGTGGCAGACAGGATCCGGATCCCCTTCCATGAGACGGATGCCCATAATATCATCCCGTGCCGCTTTCTTTCCGGCAAACCCGAATACAGCGCTTTCACCCTGCGGAAAAAGGTGGAGCGGTTCCTTCCCGAATTCCTCATCCAGATCCCGGCAGTCGGTACGCATCCCTTTCCGGGTGCGGTTGAGGATGGTTCGCCGGCCGGCTGGAAGGCGTTGAAAGATACCCTCCGGGTTGATCGCGATGTGCCGGAGGTGACCTGGCTCAAGGCAGGGGAGGAGGCCGCAGTCTCTGCCATGCGCCGCTTTCTTACACTCCGGCTCGATCAGTACGCTGTCGACCGCAACGATCCGGTAAAGGAGGGGCAGTCGAACCTGTCGCCTTACCTGCATTTCGGGCAGTTATCAGCCCAACGGCTGGCGCTGGAAGTGCAGTCGGCCAGGGCGGATGGTACGTCAAAGCAGGCGTACCTCGAAGAACTCATCGTACGACGGGAGCT
>DAONFN010000084.1:0-10186 GCA_035403625.1 Bacteroidales bacterium | reverse complement strand
AACCCCGGTGAGCATGGTTGAGCCCCTTCTTCCGTTGGCCGACCTGGTGCTTATTATGTCGGTCCACCCCGGCTTCGGTGGACAATCATTCATTGAAAGCAGTCTTCAGAAGATCGCCGAACTGAGGGAGATACGAAATGCCCGCGGGATGCGTACACTCATCGAGGTCGACGGGGGGATCACCACTGCCAACGCGCCTGCCATCGTTTCGGCCGGTGCCGATGTGCTGGTTGCCGGCAACACGATCTTTGCTTCCAGCGATCCCGTAGCGACTATCCAGACCCTCCGGCAAGCAGTCTGACGGCGATTTTTTTTCATCCCGGTACAATTCCGTACCTATTTACTATATTTACAAAAAAA
The DNA here is from genome assembly GCA_035403625.1 of Bacteroidales bacterium. GTDB lineage: Bacteria > Bacteroidota > Bacteroidia > Bacteroidales > FEN-979 > CAIVAT01. Next base: position 9,826 of record DAONFN010000084.1, on the reverse strand, counting down.
TTCTCGATGGATTTCGGGGCAGCCAAGGAGTACATTGTTCACCGGCTGCGTGAAGAACTTAAGCCTTCACTGACGTATCATTGTCTCCAGCATACGTTGGACGTTCTCGAAGCTACCCAACAACTGGCACTCGCAGAAAATGCGGGAGAACATCAGACTGCCCTTCTTTTAACCGCCGCCCTTTACCATGATACCGGCATGCTGATCCGATATCAGGACCATGAATCGGCGTCAGCTGATGTAGCCCGCGAGACCCTGCCCGGATTCGGATATACAACTGGCGAAATCGATGAGATCATCCGCCTGATCATGGTGACAAAACTCCCGCAGCGGCCGGTCTCTCATGACGAAGAGATCATCTGCGATGCGGATCTTTATTACCTGGGAGGGGAAGATTTCTTCCTGGGTTCGTTCCAGTTACAATATGAATGGAACATAAACGGGATCCGGAAGACCAACCTGAGAGAGTGGCTGAATATCCAGCTTGCATTCCTTTCGGATCACCGGTATTTTACCAGGTCGGCCTTCCTCAGCCGGGAAGAGCGCAAAAAGCAGCATCTCTTTGAGTTGAAGGGGCTGTGCGAAAATTGTACTTAGATCATCGGGGATATACCGACAGAGTAAAACAAGCGTTAACAAGAAACAACCGGAATACAATAAACCAACCCTTATGGCAAAAGCGAAACAGGAAACCAAGTACAACAACATCATTCTGATTCCCACCGACTTTTCTGAAGTGGCCGGCAACGCTGTCTCTCATGGGGTCAAGCTTGCCAAATACCTGGGATTCAAAGTATTCATTCTCCATATCATCAATAAGGAAACCAAGGCTGAACTGAAAAAGATAAAGGCGGGGATCGATTACATCGACCAGCGGCTTAAGGACTATAAAAAATATTATGCAAAAAGGTATGATGTCGAGATAGATACCATGGCGGTGGAAGGCACCATATTTTCAACCATCAACATGGTTTCCAAAGAGATAGGAGCCAACCTGATGGTCATGGGCACCCATGGGAAAAAGGGACTTCAGCATGTTTTCGGGAGTTACGCCATGCGCGTGGTGGAAGAATCAACCATTCCCGTTGTCGTTGTCCAGAAACGTGCCTTCAAAGCAGGTTACAAGAATATTGTCTTTCCGGTCAGCAATGACCTTGAACCCCGCCAGGCAGTGCAATGGGCCAAACTGATGTCACGGTTGTTCAAAGCCAAAATTCACATGGTGGTTCAGCCGGAGAAGGATGTGGCCCGGCGCACTGCCCTGACCATCATCACCCGGCAGATTACCACCGTTTTCGACTCGGAGAAAATGAACTATTCCATCACCATGGCAGAGCCTTCCCCCGGTTTTGCCGAGCAGGTCATTTCCTATAGTGTGCTCCACAACGCCGACCTGATCATGATCATGACACGGCCTAATATCGAGTATGCCGGGTTCAGCCTGGCATCCTGGGATGAGCGGCTCATGTTCAACGAAGCTCAGATCCCGGTGATGGGAATCAATCCTATTGAGTACGGATACCATTATTATGAGTGGTGATTGGTGGGCTGTGAGTTTTCTTTGCGGGATATGGATAAGGAGCAGGTGAAGGAGCGGATTGCCTTCCTTTCAGATGAGATCAGGAGGCATAATTACAACTACTACATTCTTTCCAGGCCGGTCATCAGCGATTACGATTTCGATATGCTGATGGAGGAGCTGATGCGCCTGGAGAAGGAATTTCCCGACCTTCTCGAGCCGGATTCACCGTCGCGGCAAGTCGGTGGCGATATCACAAGGGAGTTTGTCCAGGTGGTGCACAAGTACCCCATGCTTTCGCTTGGCAACACTTACTCGGAGGAGGAGATCCGCGATTTTGAAGAGCGTGTGCACAAACTGGTCGGCGACGAAGTCGAATATGTGTGTGAGCTTAAGTTCGACGGAGTGGCGATCGGGTTGACCTATCGGCAGGGACGTCTGGTGCAGGCGGTGACGCGCGGCGACGGGGTACGAGGCGACGATGTCACCACCAACGTAAAAACCATCCGGAGCATCCCGTTACGTCTCCAGGGGAGCGGTTATCCGGAAGAGTTTGAGATCCGCGGGGAGATCATCCTTCCTCATGCGAGTTTTGAAAAACTGAATGCCCAGCGGGCGGAAGAAGGCGATGAGCCGTTCGCAAACCCCCGGAATGCCGCCTCGGGAAGCCTGAAGATGCAGGATTCGCGGGAAGTGGCGCGGCGTAACCTCGACGGGTTCTTCTACTATCTGCCCGGGAGGGAACTCTCCCTTTCAACGCATTATGAATGCCTGATGGCCGCGAAATCGTGGGGATTCAAGGTTTCGGAGTACGCCGTACGGTGCAAAAGCATCGGCGAGATCACCGATTACCTGGAAACGTGGGATAAAGGACGGAATGAACTGCCATTCGATATTGACGGCGTGGTGATCAAGGTCAACGACCTCCGCCAGCAGGAGATGCTCGGGTACACGGCCAAATCGCCCCGCTGGGCGATCGCCTATAAATTCCGTGCGGAGCAGGCTGCCACCCGGCTGCTATCGGTCGATTTCCAGGTTGGCAGGACCGGTGCGGTCACTCCCGTAGCCAACCTCCGGCCTGTACTCCTGGCCGGAACGGTGGTCAAACGGGCTTCGCTGCACAACGCGGATATTATTTCCTCTCTCGATCTTCATGGAGGCGATACCGTTTACGTGGAAAAAGGCGGAGAGATCATTCCCAAAATAACCGGGGTGGACGAAAGCCGGCGTGAACCGGGTGCGGAACCCGTCGTATTCATCACCCATTGCCCCGAGTGCGGCAGCGAATTGCTCCGCCGGGAAGGCGAAGCCGCCTGGTACTGTCCGAACGAAGCAGGTTGCCCTCCCCAGATACGGGGCCGGCTGGAGCATTTCATCTCCCGGAAAGCCATGAACATTGAAAGCCTGGGCGAGGGGAAGGTGGAGATCCTGTACGACAGCAGCCTGGTAAAAAACTGCGCCGATCTCTATGACCTCCGGTACGACAACCTGATCGGGCTGGAGAAGACATATCCTGCCGGCGAAGAGGGGAAGGAGAAAAAGATCAGTTTCCGGGAAAAGACCGTGGAGAACATCCTCAACGGGATTGAAAAGTCGCGGTCGGCCGGTTTTGAAAGGGTTCTGTATGCGCTTGGGATCCGGTACGTAGGAGAGACCGTGGCAAAAAAGCTGGCGGTCCATTTCGGGTCGGTCGACCACCTGGCGGCGGCCGACCACCCAACGCTGACCGAGGCGGAGGAGATCGGCGACCGGATCGCCAACAGCATCCTGGCCTGGTTTGCCGACGAATCCAACCGGCAAATTGTCGACCGGCTGAAAGCGGCCGGCCTTCATTTATCGCTCGATGAGCCGCTGGTGGCGAGGGTCAGCGACAAACTGGCCGGAAAGATCTTTGTCGTTAGCGGAGTGTTCGGCAAGTTCTCCCGGGAGGAGCTAAAAAAAACAGTGGAGGCCCACGGGGGAAGGAACACGGGTTCCCTCTCGTCGAAGACCTCCTACCTGCTGGCGGGCGAGAACATGGGACCGGAAAAGAGGCGGAAGGCCGAGAAACTCGGGATTCCCATCCTTACCGAAGCCGACTTCCTCGCTATGATTGAATAACCGGGTTAATCGACCTTCCGGATCGAGCCGGCACCGGAAACATCCTGGTTGATGTCGGTGGGTGATCCCTTGTATTTCACGCTCCCGGCACCGGAAATGCTGGCCCGGATCTTTTTCGAGACATTCAGCTGGGCATTGCCGGCGCCGCTGATCTCGATGTCGCAGGACTCCGTAAGAAGTTCGTAAGCAAAGATATCCGAGGCTCCCGAGAGATCCATCGACAGGTTGGTAGCGGATCCTTTGAAGTGGATCTTACTGGCCCCGCTGCAGTCGAGTGCCAGTTTCTGGGTGGCAATTTCCAGTTTTGAATCGGAAGCTCCCGAAGCATCGATTGAGAGTTCCGGGACGCTGATCTGCCCTTCGGTCTCCATATCGACCGCCCCCGATGCTTCGATGTGCTTCAGGTTCTTAACGGTGATGTATGCTTTCATCGTGGTGACATGGTGCACCGGTTTCCGGGTTTCGATGACCAGGGTCCCTCCCACCACTTCGGTACGGATGACCGGCAGCAGGTTGGCATCGGCTTCCACCACCACCTCTTCGGTGGCTCCCTGCCGCAGCACGATATCAAAGGCGCCGGAGACGTCGATGGCATCGAACGACGGTACTTTCCGGGTCTCTTTCAGTACATTGCCGTCGCCATGGACTCCGCCGGTCACATTACACCCTGTCAGGATTCCCGATGTGCCCAGGATGGCCAGTACGAACAGGACCGGGATCATTTTTGTTGCTTTCATAAGTCGCATATTTAAGGTTTGGATTGGTTGTATCAATTCAGGCTGACATTGCCGTATTCACTTTTTATAGTCACTTTCGACGAGGCATTGTCGCCGCCCACAATACCGCGGAGGACCTTGCCGGTGTTGGTCACGGAACGGTAGGAAAACTTCGCTTTGTCGTCAGGGAAATCGATATCGCAGAACTTCAGGTCGGCCTCCAATGCATACCGGGCCTGTTCACCAAGACCGATTGAGACATCACCGTATTTGTTTTTGATATTCACCTGGGAAAAGCCGGCGGGCATCTCATGCACATCGCAGTTGCCGTACTGGATATCGAGATTCAGGCTCTGCTCGATCCGGCCGATGTCGAGGTCGGAGAATCGCGAGCGGCTTTCAACGGCCGAGGAATTCTCCATGTTCAGCTTCCCTCCTTCGAAAACCACGTTGAGGGCAATGATCTTTTCGGCGTCGAGATCCGAAAATTTCGAGTCGAGTCGCAGACTTCCGGCATAATCGACACTCATCTCCGAATATTTCATCGAGAGTACCGCCCCTTTCATCCAGTTGACGCGGGCCTTGCTAAACTTGATATCGAGCAGGTTATCCGAATTTCCGAGCTTTTTCGCCTCCAGGTTGCCGTATCCCAGGTCGATCCGGGTCTTGCCCTGAACTTCGTTGATAAAGATATCTCCGAATTTGTCGGTGATATCCAGGTTGAGGGTCACGGGGATCGAGATCATGTAGTCGATGGAAAAGCGCCCGCGCGACGACCCTTTATCGTCATCGAACCGGGTGGTGGCGGTTACGGACGACGGGGATCCGGTGATGTCGATGGCGATCCGGTCGAGTTTCTTGTCGGCAGCCTCCTGGCTCGAAGCGGTTACTGTGATGGTCACCTCCAGGGCCACCACGTTCTTGTCCCAGTTGGTGCAGTGCACCTTCCCGAAACGGTTGTTCACCGTCAGCTGGGCATCGGGGTTGACATTGAATTCCTTCCGGATCACCCGGGAATACTCATCGTTTGCCTTTACCCCTTTGATGCCGAGCATCAGCAGGAAGGCCATGATGAAAAGCGAAACTTTTACGATAGGTTTCATGGTATGATTGTTTTACTTTGATCTGGTTGAGGATATCCGGTCGATCAGGGTATTCAGCACAGCTTCCTTCATTTGCTGGTTTCGGACGATGGCATCGAGGATCCGTTCATTCCCGGGATCGGCTTCGAGCGAGCGGCGCAGTTCGCGGGTAGCGGCATCCAGCGACCGGAGCTCGCCCTCAGCAACATTGCCTGCTTCCCCGGCATCCTTCCGGCCGGCTGTCAGCCGGGCAAGGTCTTCCACCTTCGTGGCCGCCCGGCCGTCGTAATACTGCACCGCCTCGCGGATTTCCTGCGGCATGTCGTCCCGCTGTCCTGCCAGGGCAAACCCACTCCGGATCGACCCGGTGGAAAGGTCATAAGCCAGGGCTCCTACCGTAATGATGAGAAGGACGGCGGCTGCGACTTTGAGAATGAGGGACCGGCGGGCCGTTAAGGTCCGTCGCGGCTGAAGGGCTTCAAGCCGTTCTTCAAAGCGCCTGAAGTGTGCGGGTTCCGGCTCAGCCGAATCGAACCCGTCGCGGTTCTCAAGGATAAATCGTTCCAGGTCGGTCATGGTCAGTTGGTGCTGAATACGTTGGTCAATTTGTGTTTCCGGAGCAACCCGAGCAGCTTCTGCCGGGCTCTCGAATAGCGGGTTCGCGAAAGCTGGTTGGAGATGTTGAGTACCTGCGCAATCTCTTCATGGTCGTATCCTTCGAGGAGAAAGAGGTTTAATACAACCCGGTAATCGTCGGGCAGCATCGCAATCGCACGTTTCACCTCCGCGACCTGCAATTGGAGATCTTCGTCCCGGCCCTGTTCGGAAGTATCGGGGATATCGGCATCCACTTCATCGAGCGATACGGTATCCCGTTTTTTCCGCAGGCAGTCGAGCGAGCGGTTGATCACGATGCGTTTGAGCCAGGACCCGAAACTTCCTTCACCCGAATAAGACGACAGGTGACGGAACGCTTCCAGGAAGGCCTCCTGCATGATGTCTTCCGCTTCGGCGGTATCGTTTACGATTCTCAGGCTGGTATTGTACATGGCCTTATAATACAGTTTGTATATCCTGAACTGGGCATCCCGGTCACCGGTGCGGCAGGCATTGATGAGGTCCTGGTGGATATGGATGTAGTTATCTTCCAAGGATCGGGATTTTAGTCAATGGACTCCGGGTTTTGTCAAACGTTACAGGCGGGAGAAAAAAAAGTGAGGGGTGAGTAGTGAATAGTGAGGAGTGGGGGCGGGTGTGAAAATACGGGGAAATGGTTAATTTTGCCGCTTCATGAAACGATTCCCTGTCCCTACCTACGTCTATCCGCTGGCAGCGATGCTTTTCTGGGGATTGTCCTTCATCTGGAGTTCGGTCCTGCTGCAGTCGTACCAACCCGTCACGATCATCTTTGCCAGGCTTGTCATCTCTTCCGCCTTTCTTTTCGGTGTCATCCGTCTTTCCGGCAACCGGCAGCGGATTGCACGGGAAGACCTCAGGCTCTTCCTGTTCAGTTCACTTTTCAATCCCTTTCTGTATTTCCTTTGCGAAAATTACGGATTAAAATATTCATCGCCGACGATTTCGGCCGTGATCATCGCCACCATCCCGGTTTTTTCGCCGTTGGTCGGGTACATCACCTTCCGGGAAAAGCTGACCATGCTGAATATCGCCGGGATAGGCATCTCATTCGGTGGCGTGATCCTGATGCTTTTCACCGGATCGTTGTCGCCGGCGGCCTCTCCCATCGGGATCCTGTTCCTTTTCGGTGCGGTTTTCAGCTCCCTGTTTTACTCTGTCGCCCTCCGGAAACTCACGGAGCGATATTCTGCCCTCATGATCGTTGCCGTGCAGAACTTTTTCGGCATCTTTCTCTTTCTCCCATTTTTCCTGATCTTTGAAGCCTCCTCGGCCGTCTCAGTCCCCCTGGTTGCGAAGAACATCACCGCCCTGCTTCTGCTGGCGATCCTGGCATCGTCGATGGCCTTCGTTCTCTTTGCCCATTCGGTAAAGCTTCTCGGCATCAGCAAGTCGAACATCTTTTCCAACCTGATCCCGGTCTTTACGGCCATCTTCTCGTATCTCCTGATCGATGAAAGTTTTTCTCTCCGGAAGATCGGCGGGATCGCGCTGGTCATAGCGGGTGTTTACCTTTCCGAACGTACCAGGAAGAAAGGTTGATCCGTATTTTATCCGTATCTTTGTATTCATTTTATTTCTGAAAATATGATCTTCAGACCGGAAAAACTCTCCATCAGAGATCAACGGATGAAGCCCTTTCTTGATCCGGACGAAATCAGGGGCTTGTTGAACTCGCAGCACGGTACACGGGAACAGGTTCGGGACATCATCGCCAAGGCGCTTGATAAAAACCGGCTAACGCTGGCTGAGACGGCCATTCTCGTCAATGCCAACGATCCGGAACTGATTGATGAGATCAAACAGGGTGCCCGTGAGCTGAAACAAAAGGTGTACGGGCAGCGGATCGTACTTTTTGCCCCGCTGTACATCGGGAACCTCTGTACCAACAACTGCGCCTACTGCGGATTCAAGGCCTCCAACCATAAGGTGGCACGGGTGACCCTGGAGCGCGAAGAGTTGATCGCACAGGTGAAAGCTTTGGAGGAAACCGGGCAAAAAAGGCTGATCCTGGTCTTTGGCGAACACCCCCGTTATAACGCCGAATTCATCGCCGACGCAGTGAGGACGGTCTATTCCGTCAGGGTGGGCCCCGGAGAGATCCGTAGGGTCAACATCAATGCGGCTCCGATGGATATCGACGGGTACCGCATCATCAAGGACGCCCGGATCGGCACGTACCAGATCTTCCAGGAGACTTACGATCCCGACACCTATTCGAAGGTACACCTGGGCGGACTGAAACGGAACTATGACTGGCGTCTTACCGGCCTCGACCGGGCGCAGGAGGCCGGGATCGACGACGTGGGCATCGGCGCCCTGTTCGGTCTGCATGACTGGCGCTTCGAAGTCATGGGGCTGGTCCGGCACACGAACCATTTTGAGGCCGTTTATAACGTGGGGCCGCATACTATATCCTTCCCGCGTATCCAGTTTGCCTCCGAGCTGAATATCGACCAATCGAACCTGGTCAGCGACGCCGATTTCACCCGGCTGGTGGCGATTCTCCGCCTGGCCGTTCCTTATACGGGGCTCATTCTCACGGCCCGTGAGCCGGCGGCCATCCGCGACGAGATCATGCAGTTCGGAGTATCGCAGATCGACGGCGGAACCAACATTGAGCTGGGCGGTTATTCGCGCCAGAAGAACAATGAGAACCAGGATCTTGACCACGAGCAGTTCCAGATCAACGACAACCGCACGCTGAACGAGATCATGGAGGAGCTGATCACCAACAAATACATCCCATCGTTCTGCACCGCTTGTTACCGCCTGGGACGGACCGGGGAGCATTTCATGGAGTTCTCGGTACCCGGTTTCATCAAACGGTTCTGCCAGCCCAACGCCCTGCTCACCATGGTGGAATACCTCGAAGACTACGCCCCCGAGGATACGCGGGTAAAGGGATTTGCCCTGCTGGAGGAGAAACTGGCAGAGATGGAAGAGGGCACCTTCAAACAGAGCCTGCTGGAGAAGATCAGCGAGGTAAAGCAAGGCAAACGCGATCTCTATTATTAACGACAACCTCATGAAAGAACTTCGCATCATCGGGATTTTGATCACCGACCGGATCAAGGAAGCCGGTCGTGTGCAGGAAACACTTACAAAGTTTGCACATATCATTCATTCGAGGCTGGGTTTCCATGAAGTGTCGGAAGATGTTTGCAGCAGAACCGGCGTGGTGATCCTTCAACTGGCCGGTCCTCCCGACGAATGCGGAAAACTGGAGGAGGAACTGGGACGGATCGACGGGTTGGAGATCCAGCGCATGCTGTTCCAATACTGACCACAACCCCAGCCGGCATGACCAAGCATCCCGGGAAGGAACTCCGCAAAGAATTCCAGCAGTACTTCATGATCTCATCGCTGCCGACGATGCGGATCGGGTTGTCGCTTACACTCATCCTTTTCAGCGCTTTTGCCGCCTTCAACGCAATCGTTTTCCCGGATTCACCCGAACAGCTCTACTACAACCGTTTCTGGATCATTTCACCGGTCATGGTGATCTCGATCCTGCTCTCGTTTATCCGGCCGCTGCATCGCTGGCTCCACCCTGTCTATATTCTCCTCAACCTGCTGATGGCCCTGGCGGTATTCCATGTGGGGCTGAATTCCGATCATACACAGAAAGGTTCGGAGTATTACTACGCCTGGGTCATGCTGGTGGTGATGGGCCTCTTTGTATTTTACCGCATGCCGTTCCTGTCGATCGTGATCATCGGCCTGGTCCAGATCCTGGCCAGGGTCCTGCGGCCCGTGTTCCGCGTCCTGTT